>JALREU010000018.1 GCA_023256705.1 Rickettsiales bacterium | reverse complement strand
TTTGAGTTTCGAGCTTATCCTTCTTGACTGTCCACATTGTTTGAGATTTATCAACACTTATTAAATCTTTTTCAAGTTGTTTTATTTTTGTAATCAATTTGCCCCTTTCAAATCGTGCTTCGTATTTGATGGGGTCATTGTCTCTTAAGAATTTTTCCAGCTCATCGGCCGTTAAATTTTTTAATTCAGGAAATAATTTTTCTGTCATATATTTTTATTTATTAAAGTTAATAATGTTGGTTATTTTAGTAGCATTTTCGATTATATTATCAATTTCTTGTAAAACATCTTGATTCAACAAAATATTTTGTTTATTAAAAATATGTTTTATTTTGCTACAACTCAATTTAATTTGTGCCGAGTTATCAACAACCTTTCTTTCGTTGTTAGTTAGAATTTTTTTATATTTCTTTTTCTGATTAAAAATATCAATTTTAGTCATTATTCCCCCTTATATTTTATACATAAATTTTTTAGAAATTCGATTGCTTCAATATATTCGCAATCTGCGCCATATTTATCAATTACTTTTTCTTTTAATTCTTGTTCTGTGCCACTAAAACAACCAGCCATAAAATAAAAAGAATTGTCATTTAACAAAAAGCATCTCAATAATCTTTTTTCATTGCCAATTCCGCCTATTTCTTTATAGTTTAAAATTGTTGCACCCCCAATTTTTGCATCCATTAAGTCTGCTCCATATAAGTCTGCTCCCTCTAAGTTTGCTCCCTCTAAGTCTGCTCCATATAAGTCTGCATTCCTTAAGTTTGCACCAGTTAAGTTTGCTCCCCATAAGTCTGCATTCCTCAAGTTTGCATACCTCAAGTCCGCTTCCCTTAAGTCTGCTCCCTCTAAGTTTGCTCCCTCTAAGTCTGCTCGATATAACTTTGCATCCCCTAAGTTTGCTCTCCTTAAGTCCGCTTTTATTAAGTTTGCTCCATATAAGTCTTTTTTATGTTTTTCGACTAATTCTTTAAAAATTAATGAATCATCTTCAAAAAGTATTTCTCCTGTGATTTTGTAAATTTTAGTCATTATTCCCCCTCTTTTTGTTTTATACATTGCTCAATCATTTCGGCTGTAGCACACGGCTCCACTTCGATTTGTAGTGTTCTAATTGTCATTGCTTGATGATATATAGTGCCAAGCATTAAAAAGAATACTATCAGCTGAATTAAATCAGCTATTTTTTTTTGATTGTTAGTCATTTTTTTCCTCGTTTAATAATTCAGGGTTTTGATAAATGTCGCCAATAATTTCGACTAAAAAAGAGTGGTCAGGCGCTCCATATTCAATAAAAGGGTCATAGCCGTATTCCTCCCACTCTACAACAATAGGCGAATTTGTTATCCAGCAATTATTACTTTCTGGGCAGAATAATTGACAGGAGATTATATCACCCTCAAAAATCTTCTTGCCGTTTTTATCTTTTAAGCCTGTATATTGCATTATAACGGTGTCTGAACCATCATCTAAATAACTATCAAATCCAATGATATCATAGCCACCATCAATATTTGAAAATTGTTTAGTTTGTGTTATATCATAAATCATTTTCCTATCTAAAGAATCCCAAGCCCTAAATTTAATTTCTCTAGTCATTATCTGTCCTCCTTTTTGTTAGCTTTATGAGTTCGGCATTCATAGATTTCTGGTGTCTCATCGCACCATTTGTCTAAAATCCTGACTTCTATTGTCGGGGCTTCATCGTTGATAATTATTGTTTGTTTTTTAATTTTTGTAGCAAGAAAGGCGATTGCGATTATTGCGATAATTAAAAGAATTGTTATTGTTTTATTTTTCATATTTTTTTGTTAAATTTTAAATTCAAGAGCTTTTTCGGCTTCGATTAATTTTATCTCAAATTTAAAAATTTTAATTTGAGTTTCGAGCTTATCTTTCTTGACTGTCCACATCGTTTGTGAAGTATCAAGATTTTTAACATCTTCTTCAAGTTGCTTGATTTTTTTAATCAATTTGCCCCTTTCAAATCGTGCTTCGTATTTGATGGGGTCGTTATCTCTTAAGAGTTTTTCCAGCTCATCAGCTGTTTTGTTCTTTAATTCTGGAAATAATGTTTCAATTATTTCAGTTTTATTTTCATTTTTATTTTTATTTGTAGTCATATTTTTATTTTTTTAAGTTAATAATCTCAAACTCGTAAGCAAAAACCCAAGGGTTAGCTTCCCATTTTTGTTCTTGTTTTTTGTGATTTGAGTTCCAGTAAATTTTGTAAGCGTTCTGTGCTTTTTTATAGCCCAATTCTTGGTCAACTTCTTCTTTACAAAAACCAAATATAGGTTGCCCCATATCATCTTCGGTTAGATAACAACCTTCTTTCATTACATCAGACTCACTTATATCCTGCAACCTCTCCACTTTCACACTTTTTATTTTTAGTGTTATGCGAGATTGCTTTTGCTTCATATATTGAGACAAATACCACCTACTAACCACTTTTTCTGGAGTTATATCCGCTTTATATACAAACGAATTATTCCACCATTTAGCAAAAGTTTCCTTCACAAAAATTTCTTGTTCTACTTGAAATTTAGGTTTTACCGCCTTAAAATCATATTGAGTTTGTTTTCGTTTGTTGTTTTCATCAACCATGGTTGCTATTGGATAATAGCAACCATCTTTATGCCAATCCTTATAGCTGTGGACATAGTGGTCATAAATTGCATTACTGACCACCTCCCTAAACATAGTTTTCTTGCCCGCAATTATTGCTTGGACTTCTTTTGAGTTAAATATTTTTCCTTTCATATATTTATTTATTAAAATTAATAATATTGGTTATTTTAGTGGCATTTTCAATTATATTATCGATTTCTTTTAAAACATCTTGATTTAACAAAATATTTTCTTTATTAAAAATATGTTTTATTTTGGAACAACTCAGTTTAATTTGAGCTGAATTATCAATAACTTTCTTGTCGTTGTTAGATAGCAATTTTTTAAATTTATTTTTTTGATTAAAAATATCAATTTTGGTCATTTGCTACCTCCATTTTCTTATTTTGAATATCGTTTTTAATTTGTGTTTGATATTCTTGAATTAGCATTTTAATTGCTGATTTATCGCCGTTATTTGCTTCTTCGATTATGTCAAGATTTTCATCATTATTTGCGAAATAATCTTTTGCCAATTCTGCAAATTCTTCAAATTCTTTATTTTTATAAAAATCATAGATAGTCTTTAAAATTTCATAAATGTCATAATTGCCAAGATATTGAACCGCCTCAAATAATTGATTAGAAAGCCGTAAATCAATATTTGTTGCCCGCCAGTAGTGTTTATACATCCTAGAAGTAATTTGCTCTAATTTCGCCATTTTTGCTCGATATTCAGCATCGATATAAAAGCGGTCAGATTCATTCGCATTAAAAAAGCCTTCTCGCCTTTTTAAATCGATTGATTTATAAGCATTCAATATTTTTTTTATTTTTTTAGATTGAAAATTTTTCATATAGTTTTTTAAATTAAGTTAGTAAAAATTAAAATTAATATTAGTAATAAAGTGCTTGTTTTGTAAAGTTTTAACTCAAGAATTAAATAATTTATTTCTTTTTGTTTCATTTTATACCATTTTTGTTTTTGCTTTTTAATTTTTTGTTTGTTCATAGTCCCCCTGTTAATTGTTTATTGTGGAAAAAGAAAAGTTAGAAATTTGCCATTTCTTGTCGTGGTCTGGCCCAATCTGTTCAGCATCAAATTTTAGCAATACTTTTTTACAGTTTGTTATTGCAAAATATTTCAATAGATTGCCATAGAGAATAGTATCAAATCCTGCCGCATTCAAAACATTTCTTAAGTAATGAGCAATATAGTTATAAACACAGTCCCTTAATGCCTTTGAAGGTTTTTTTAAATAACTGAAATTGTAGCAACTATAAGCTAAAACTAAGTCATAATCACTTGCCGAGATTTTTTCTTTAAGATTTTTAAATAATAATTCTTGATTATCTCGTAAATAGCAAAGCCTTTGATGTTGTTTTGATTCTAAGATTTTTTTATTTTCTATTCTTTTTTTTTCTGCTTGTTCTGCTTCATAAATTTCGCGAAATTCTATAAAAATATCTTTTAATTCAAGTTCAACATTCTTATAATCTGTTAATATTTCTTTGACATTGCGAACTTTAAAATTTTCCTTTAAAAATTCTATAATATTTTGTAATGCTTGAAACGGGGTTACAAATTTTAGTTTAGGATACAGCCTTAATAAAATTGCTCTACCGTTGCTACAAATTAAAAGTCGATGTTTATGGTTATAGCGATTTTCCATCCAGTCGTAAAATTCAAAATAATAATCATTCGTACAATTGAAAAGGTCTATATTCCTAATTTCAGAATATTTACTCCAATCTAAATCTGGAAAGTCCGAATATTTTATATTAAATTTATCAAGCAACGGTTTTATAGATTCCTCAAAATAATCAACATCGTCAAAAGAAGTCTTAAATAATTCAAAATAATTTAAATCTTTTGGGCAATCAGCAATTTGTAAATTAAAGGCATTTATATTTTTTACTTTAATATAGCCTTTATTTTCAAATTTTAAAAAAAGTGTGTTGTTTAAAATCTTTATGTCAATTAATTTAGTCATATAGTCCCCCGTTGTTAGTTAGTTGTTTTAAAAAATGCAGGCATATTTGAATAAGTAAAAACCCTTATTCTTTGCCATTTTAAACCAAAATTATTGAAGGCAATTATTGTTTTTGTTTTGTTGCTTCTAAAATAAGTCTTTTTTGACTGGCCTTCATAAATCTCAATTTTTATTCTTGAACCAAAATCAATTCTTTTTTCTAGCTTGTAAAAAAGATTTCGAACATCACAAACCCCATTAACTTTATAAGTTTTAATTTTATTGTTTTGTTGATAAGTTGCTATTGAATAATTACGCATATTTGCCCCCGTTGTTAGTTTAATTAAGTCCATTTTTTTCAAGATGATGTAAATATTTTTTATATTCATCTTCAGTTATTTTAAAATCAGGTCTTGTAAGCTCTAAAGCTATGCAAGATATTGTTAGAATTATTAAAATAATTGTTTTCATAGTTTTTAATTTTTAAGTTAATATTATTTATTGTTCATTATTTCGATAATTGACACGATTAAAAACATAATCGAAAAAATAAGCGATAATTTTGCCTGCTCGTAAGTTAAATTAAATTGTAAGCGGTGTAAATCGTTAAAAGTTATAAGAGCAAAGAAAATAGTAAGCCCGATTGAAAATGTGCCCAAAATTGTTAAAAATAAATCTTTCATATATATTTAGTTTAAGTTAATAGTTAAGTAAAAATTATTTATATATTTAATTTATATTTAATTTTTACGATAACAATAAGATTAAGCATAAAATTTTTAATGTCAAGAACTAAAATGATAATTTATTAAATAATTTTAAAAATTCTTAACAATAATTTCAAGCAATAAAATTATAAGACAAATTTCATTAAATCATTTTTGCTTGATAATAAATCGCCCAAATGATCATTCACATATTTTGCATCAATATTAACCTCGGTGCCTTGGGGCATGTCGCTTGCCTCAAAACTTACTTCCTCTAAAATTTTCTCAATCATGGTGTGAAGCCTTCTTGCACCGATATTTTCGACCTCACCATTAACTTTATAAGCAATTTTTGCCATTTCTTTGATGCCATCTTCACTAAATTTTAACATGATATTTTCAACACCAATCAAAGCACAATATTGCTTAATCAAACTTGATTCAGGTTCGGTTAAAATTCTATGTAAATCGTCTTCACTTAAAGATTTTAACTGCACACGAATTGGAAATCTTCCTTGCAATTCAGGCAGTAAATCCGCAGGCTTGGCGACATGAAAGGCTCCAGAAGCAACAAATAAAATATGATCGGTTTTTACGATGCCATATTTGGTGCTAATCGTAGTTCCTTCTACAATTGGCAATAAATCGCGCTGCACCCCTTCCCTTGAGACATCAGCTCCCTTAACATTGCCTCTGGCGCATATTTTATCAATTTCATCAATGAAAACAATACCATCATTTTCAACAGCTTTAAGCGAGTTTTTTATGATTTTATCTTCATCAATCATTTTATTAGACTCTTCATCGATTAGAGTTTTAAGGGCATCCTCAATGGTCATTCTGGCTTTTTTAGTTTTTTCTGCTCCCATGGCTTTGCCAATCATTTCTGAAATATTAATCATTCCCATTTGTCCGCCGGGAATATCAAAGCTATTGACGCCACTATTTGAATTATCAATAATTTCTAACTCAATTTCACGATCATTTAATTCACCAGATTCGAGCATTTTAGAAAATTTTTCTCGAGTTTCATCTGTAGCATTTTCGCCAACTAAAATTTTTAAGATTTTCTTTTTGGCATGTTTTTCCGCTTTTTCTTGCACGGTTTTTTTCATTTCATTGCGATTATTTTTGATGGCAACATCGATAAGATCACGAATTATGGAGTCGACATCTCTTCCAACATATCCAACTTCGGTAAATTTAGTGGCTTCAACTTTAATAAAGGGGGCATTTGCCAATTTTGCCAACCTGCGAGCAACTTCGGTCTTACCTACTCCAGTTGGCCCTATCATCAAGATATTTTTAGGCATGATTTCTTCACGAAGCGAAGGTTCGACCAATTTGCGACGATAACGGTTGCGAAGCGCAATTGCGACCGATTTTTTGGCATCATTTTGTCCGATAATATAGCGATTTAATTCTTCAACAATTTGTCTTGGTGTTAAATTTTTGATGTCATTTAATTTATCATTTTTTGAAATCTTTTTCATGGTTTATTTTTGTTTTTTGATTACCGTTATAAGTTGAATAATTTAACATTAAAAATATTAGAAATATTACTAAGTTAATTAAAATAAAAAACCAAAAATATTTCATAATTTTTTTAAAGTTGATATTATTTCAAGTTTAATATCATTAATTCCATATTTTTTTGAGCTACTAGTCAAAATTAATTTTTGTTCAGGGGTTTTGAACAAAGATAATTGTTGCAAAATTTTTTCTTTAACAATTTGTTGCTCTGTTAAATTAATTTTGTCAATTTTAGTTAAAATAATTTGAAATAAAATATTATTTTCTAAAAAATATTCTATAACCTCAATATCATTATTTTTTAAACCCTTAATTGCATCAATCAATAAAAAAACCTTTTGCAAATTTTTACTTTTTGCCAAATATTCGAAGGTGGTATTTTGCCAATGGCTAATTTTTTTTGCAGAAGCCTCGGCAAAGCCATAACCTGGTAAATCGACAACATAAAATCCATCACGAAAACCCGAAACTTTAAAAAAATTCAATTGTTGCGTCCTGCCTGGGGTTGAAGAAACTATGGTGATTTTTTTGCCGAAAATGGCATTGATGATACTTGATTTTCCAACATTTGAAGCACCAATGAAAGCAACTTCTGGAAAATGATTATTGGGGATTTGCGAAAAATTATGAGCGCCAGTAATAAATTCGATGTCGTTAAATATAATTTTTTTGTTAGAATTTGTCATTATTTTTTAATTTATTTTCCATATGCTCAATCATTTTATCGGCAATATTCATGGCACTTGCTCCTTCAATTCCTTCAAGCCCTGGTGACGAATTTATTTCTAAAATTTTTGGACCAGAATTGGAGCGAACCATATCAACCCCTGCCACTTCAAGATTTATAACTTTGGTTGCCTTAATGGCTAAATCTCGCTCCTCATCGGTAATTTCGATTGATTTTGCCGTGGCTCCAAGATGAATATTTGCTCTAAATTCGCCATCTTGAGCGGTTCTTTCGATTGATGCCACAACCTTATTGCCAATTACAAAGCAACGAATATCTTGCCCCTTTGATTCCTTAATATATTGTTGCACCAAAACATCTGCTTTTAAACTCCTAAAAGCATTGATTACACTCTCTCCTGCCTTGGTTGTTTCCGCCAAAACTACACCAACACCTTTGGTTCCCTCAAGTAATTTAACTACGAGTGGAGCTCCGCCCACAATCTTGATTAAATCTTTGGTATCGTATGAGGAGTTAGCAAAAGATGTAATTGGAAGGCCCAATTTATGTTGAGCTAGAATTTGTAAAGTATGAAGCTTATCACGAGATTTGGTAATGGCATCGGAATTGTTTAAACATCGAATATTCATTACCTCAAATTGCCTTACAATAGCGGTTCCATAAAAGGTCATTGCTGGCTTGATTCTTGGAATTACATAATCAATTTTTGACAATTTTTTACCCTCTTGATGATAGACTTCGCAATTATTTGGAGAAATTTTAATGTAAGAACCGCCAACATTAACGAATTCAATGTCATGACCTCTTGCTCGAGCCGATTCAATGATTCTTTGATTGGAATATAAGTTGGGATTTGATGCTAATAAAATTATTTTCATATTTAAATATCTAAGTAATTGGGTTTAATTTCACGGTATAATTTAAGAATTTCTTTTCTCTTCATCTTACCTTGCACAAAAGATTTTGAAATGTCAACAATCATTTTTGCTTGCTTAATTGCTTCTCGACCTAAAAGCATTCGAAAAGACATATTGTCGCGGTTTGCTAATGTTAGCTCGATGCGTAATTTTCGGTCACCAATTTTAACATCGGATTTTATAACGATTCTTCTTTCTTTTTTTCCACTCGAATCCGAAACCATCCTTCTATCGATAATTTGTGCATAGCAACTACGCATAAATTTTTTGTTTTTTTGAAGTGGGTGAATATCGAAACGAACATATTCAACATCTTCGATGTAAAAAGTTTCGATGTTAAATGCATGAAGTGATGAAGTTTTAGCACCAGTATCAATTTTAGCCTTAATTGCTGGCAAGGCAAGGCTATCAAGACTAAACCACTCCTTCCAACCAATTGTTTTTTTGCTAATTTTTACCTTTTTCATCAGTTTTTAGTAATGGCAATTATTTTGTCCAAATCATGCTGGGTATCAACCGACAATGGAACGGTGTCGACTATTTCTACGGCAATTTTAAAACCATTTTCTAGCGCACGAAGCTGTTCAAGGCTTTCACGGATTTCTAAAGGCGAAGGGGTTAATTTTACAAATTCCCTTAAGGTTGTAATTTTATAAGCATAAATGCCGATGTGATGCAAATATTGTTGCTTCAAATCCTTAGAATAAGGTATTGGCGAACGAGAAAAATATAAGGCATTGCCATTTTTGGCAACGGCAATTTTTACGACATTTGGATTAAGAATTTCCGCTTCGTCCTTAATTTCCGAAGCAATAGTTGCCATATCGCAATTGGAATTTTTTAGGGCTTGAAGGCAAGACTTAATGGCGTTGGGGTCGATATTTGGCAAATCTCCTTGCAAATTAATTATAACATCGAACTCGCGATTTAATTGTGTTGAAGCCTGATAAATTCGGTCGGTTCCCGAAGGTAAATTAGGGTCGGTGATAATAAAATTTGCACCAAATTTTTTTACTTCATCAGCGATTTTTTCACCATCGCAAGCAATAAAAACCTCGCCAATATTGGCTTGCACTGCCCTTTCATATACTCTTTGGATCATGGTTTTGCCATTAATAATCGCCAAGGGTTTATTTGGCAAACGAGTTGAAGCTAAACGAACTGGAATAATAATTGCTGATTGCATTTTTTAAGAACATTAAAAATAAGGTTATGAATTTAATATTTATTATTTTACATTTGCTAAAAATTTTTAACAAATAAAAATTAAATAAATTTTTTAAAAATTAGTCTTGTTTTAAAAAAATTATAGTTTAGAATTATTAAAACAAATTCTTCATTTCTTATTTGAAGAGCACGTAGCTCAGTCGGTAGAGCACCTCACTTTTAATGAGGTTGTCGTTGGTTCGATTCCAACCGTGCTCACCACTTCAATCACCTATAAAAAAATAATTTTTAAATAAATTTTAAAAATAATTGGTTGATTTTTTTTTAAAAAACTAAAAACTATTTAACAAAAAAATTATGACCAAAAAATTAATTAATTTACATTTAGTTTCAGATTCTACTGGCGAAACCTTGAGTTCAGTTGCTCGAGCTGTTTTATCGCAATTTGAAACTGTGGAATCAAATGATTTTATTTGGTCAATGATTAGAACCAAGCCCCAGCTCGATAGAGCAATTGAGGCAATAAAAAACAAACCCGGCATTGTGCTTTATACCATAATGCATGATAATTTGGTTGAGGAGCTTCGCAAAGAATGCTTCAAACTCAAAATCCCATGCATTCCAGTTTTATCGCATATAATTGCTGAATTTTCAAATTACTTAAATGAAAATATTTGCCATGTTGTGGGCAGACAACATTTACTTGATGGCGAATATTTTTCAAGGGTAGATGCTATAAGCTATACCATTACTCATGATGATGGTCAATCATCTTGGGATTTATTTGAGGCTGATGTGGTTATAATTGGTGTTTCCAGAACATCAAAATCGCCAACTTCGGTTTATTTATCGTGCAGAGGATATAAAGTAGCAAATATCCCGTTTGTTTCAATTGAAACAATGCCAAGCTCATTATTTGAATTAAAAAAACCACTAATTGTTGGATTAGTTATTAATCCAGAAAAACTAATTCAAATAAGACAATCAAGGCTTAATGCCCTTGGTAATGACATCGCTAATAGCTATACCGATCTTGAAGCAATTAAATTTGAAGTTGCCGAATCGAGAAAGTTATTTAGTAAATTAAACTGCCCTGTTATTGACGTCACCAAAAAATCGGTTGAAGAAACTTCAGCCAGAATAATTCAGTTAATTCAAGAAAAGAAACTGAAAGAAAATTTTAATAAGTAATTTTTAAATTTATATGGTTAAAAGAACGGTATTAATAGTTGATGATGAGGCCACGCAACGCAAAGTTATAAGCCACTTTATAGAAAATCTCGGACATAATTATTTAGTAATGTCTAGCGGTATGGAAGTTGTCGATTTCTTTATGAATAGAAAAGTTATTAAGGGGATTTCGTGTCACGATGTTGACGTTATGCTTCTTGATTTGTCAATGCCCGACCTCGATGGATTAACGGTTTTAAAGCAAATTAATTCGATAAAAGGTGATTTGCAAGTTATAGTTTTAACAGCTAACCAAGATGTTAATTTAGCTATAACTGCCATAAATTATGGTGCGATTGATTATATAGTCAAAGGAGAAAATGATATTTTTGCCAGAGTTACCGCCTCAATTAATAACGCCATTGAAAAGAAAAATTTAAAATATCAGGTATCGCATTTGGCAAGAAAGGGCAAGGATCAAGTTGCCTTTTCGGATATTATTGGACAAAGCGAACCACTTCTAAACTCGATTCGTTTGGCAAAAAAAGTTGTAAATTCCAATATCTCTATTTTAATTGAAGGACAAAGAGGGGTGGGCAAAGAATTGCTTGCCAGAGCCATTCACGGTTCGGGTCAAAATTCGGGCAAACCTTTTATTACCGTTGATTGCGATATGCTTAAAATCACCAATGGCGAAGAAGAATTATTCGGTTCCGATAAATTTGTACCCGATGGATCATACAAAAATATTGGCAAAATTCGTGAAGCTAACAATGGAACTTTATATCTAGAAAAAATCGATACTTTGCGTAACGACCTTCAGGTCAAGCTTTTAAGATTTATGCAAGAAGGAGAAATGATTCCAGTTGGCGGAAAATATCCAGTTAAAGCCAATGTTCGCTTGATTGCATCCTCTACCAAAGATTTACAAAAATTAGTACAAATCAAAAAATTCCGCGAAGATTTATATTATCGCATCTCAACTTTTCCAATTAAGGTTCCAGATTTAAAAGAGCGTGGCGAAAATGAAATCGGCATCTTAGCAGAAAATTTTTGCCGAGATTTTGCTATCAATGAAAATAAAAAAATTAAAACCATTATGCCCGATGTAATTTATTTATTACATAATTATGACTGGGAAGATAATGTTCGCCAACTCAAAAATTCGATTTTTAGAGCCGTGGTTTTATGCGATGGCGATATTTTAAAGCCTGAACATTTTCCACATTTACTTCACAAGGAAAGTAGCAACCTAACCAGAGCTAAAGCCATTATCAAAAAGAATTCCGACATTAACAGCGAATTGGTCGATGTTTTTGATGATGAAGGAAAATGCAAAACCCTTGATAGTATCGAAGAAGAAATTATTCGTCGCTTAGTAAATATTTATAATGGAAATTTGTCCGAAGTTGCCAAACAACTCGAAATCGGCAGATCAACCATTTATCGCAAACTCAAAATTGTTGAAAATGGTCAAAATTAAAACCGCAATTTTTCCAGTTGGAGGGCTTGGTACTAGATTTTTACCCGCCACCAAATCTATGCCCAAGGAGATGATGCCAATTGCCAATAAACCCTTGGTGCAATATGCTTTTGAAGAGGCAAAAGCTTGTGGCGTTGAAAAATTTATTTTCATCACAGGTCGCAACAAAAATACCATAGCCAATCATTTTGATCATGCCTATGAACTTGAATCTAAACTTGATGAAGCTGGCAAAATTAACGAAATTAAAAAAGTAATTGGCTGGATGCCAAATGCTGGGCAAATTGCCTTTATCCGTCAACAACAACCAAAAGGTTTAGGTCATGCTATTTTATGCGCCAAAAATTTTATTGCTCAAGACGAACCTTTTGTCGTAATTTTAGCCGATGAGCTTTTGATGCCATCAGAATCAAAGGGGCAATTAAGCTTGATGATGGAAAAATATTCTCAAAATTCATTGCAATCATCGATAATTGGTGTTGATGAAGTTGCTTATGAAGATGTAAGTAAATATGGAATTATCAAAACCGAAAATGACGATAAGGTAATAGATATGGTGGAAAAACCACAAGCATCATTGGCCCCATCGCGCTATGCAATTAATGGTCGATATATTTTACAGCCTAAGATTTTTTCATATTTAGAATCAATTACCGAAGGAGTCGGCGGTGAAATTCAACTCACCGATGCTTTGAAAAAAATGTGTCAAGATTTTCCATTTTATTTTGTTAAAAATCCTCAAGCCAGATTTGATTGTGGTAATGTTTTAGGATATTTAGAGGCAAATCTTGCATTTGCATTAAATGATGTTAAGATTTCCGCAGAAGTAAAACAAATGTTAAAAAAATATATAAATTAATATGAAAAACAAAATTGCTATTGTCTTCCCCGGTCAAGGCTCACAAGCTATTGGAATGGGTAAAGATTTATTTGATAATTCGCAAAATGCTAAAAAAATTTTTCAAAATATCGATGAAATTCTCGGATATAATTTATCAAAAATTATGTTTGAAGGGCAAATTGAAGAATTAACCAAAACTGAAAATACTCAACCAGCTTTGATGGCAGTTTCGATTGCCTTAATTGAAGTTTTGGAAAAGGATTTTGGTAAAAATTTTGCCGATATTTGCTCATTTACCGCAGGACATTCTCTTGGCGAATATTCAGCCTTATGCGCTTCAAAGGCATTGTCACTCGAAGACACCGCCAAATTGCTTCAAGTTCGTGGCACAGAAATGGCAAAATGCTCGCAAATCAATGCTGGAGCTATGTGCGCAGTATTAGGGGTGGAAATCGAAATTGCCAACGAAATTGCCAAACTTGCATCTCAAGGAGAAATTTGCCAAGTTGCCAACGATAATTCAGTTGGTCAAGTAGTTCTTTCTGGATCTCAAAATGCCATCGACCGAGCTGTCGAAATTGCCAAGGAAAAAGGGGCAAAAAGGGCCTTAAAATTACCCGTAAGCGGAGCCTTTCATAGCGAGTTAATGCAAGATGCCAAAATTAAAATGTCGGAAATTTTAGCCAAAACTAAAATTCACCAACCTCAGGTTTCAGTTATCGCCAATGTTACTGCCGAAATTGTTAGCAACCATAATCAAATTGCCGATTTGCTTTTAAAGCAAATCACTGGCTCGGTGCGTTGGCGAGAAACCATGCTTTGCCTGGAAAAAAACGGGGTTGAAGAAATTATTGAAATTGGCTCTGGAAAAGTTTTGGCAGGATTAGTTGGTCGAACCTGCCCTAACATCAAATCTAGATCTATTCAAAATTTTGAAGATATAAAAAATTTTATTTCATAAATAATTGTTTAAAATAAAATTCAATAAAACATTGTTGTTAAAGATATTCGCCTTCTATATTTTGGTCGTAATCTTGATGTATTTTTTTCAACGCAATTTTTTATATTATCCTTTTGGAAAAATCTTAATCACTCCCGAAGATTTTGAACAAGTAAATATGACCACCACCGACAATGTTAATATTTATGGCTGGTATAAAAAACCTAATAAAGGGCAAAAAACCATTTTATATTTTCATGGCAATGCCGGAAATTTAATGGGTCGCTCCGATCGTTTTGAAAATTTTGCTAAATATTATGGCGTTTTAGCAATTTCTTATCGAGGCTATGCTAAATCTAGTGGCAAACCATCTGAAAAAGGCTTTTACATCGATGCACAAACTGCATTAAATTTTTTACGCAAACATTATACTCGCGATGAAGATATTATCGTTTTTGGCGAATCAATTGGCTCAGCAGTGGCAATAAATCTTGCTTCGAAATATGATTTCAATGCCCTAATTCTTGAGGCTCCCTTTACCTCAATTTATGATATTGCCAAAGAAACTTACTGGTTTTTGCCAGTTAATTTAATTTTAAAGGATCGCTTCGAATCTTCAAAATTAGCACCAAAAATCAATACTCCTGTAATAATTTTTCATGCCACCAGAGATTATGTTGTGCCTTTCAAACTAGGCAAACAACTTTTCGAATTATTTAAAAGCGAAAAAAGATTTGTTGGTATCGAAGGAGATTTTCATATTGCGTTGACCGCAGATTACTTGATTAAATATATTCTTGAATTTACCAATCAAATTAATGATAAAAAAACCAAGCTGAAATTGATTGAATAATTTGGAGCGGGTGAAGGGACTTGAACCCTCGACACCTACCTTGGCAAGGTAGTACTCTACCACTGAGCTACACCCGCATATGATGAAGTTTATTTTTTAGAGCTTAAATATTTTATAGTTTAAAAAATAAATTGCAAATGGTGAATTTAAAAAATATAATATTTTATATATTATTTTTAAAACATTAATCTTATCAAATCCTAACGCCAAAAAAATGAAATTTATCAAATTTTTTAAAAAAATTTTATTACCCTTAATTTTTACTTTCTCACTAAGCTCTTGCGTTGAAACCATCGTCTTTGGAACAGGCATTAGCGGAGGTCTTGCTTATCGTGAAAAAACCATAAAAGATACCCGAACCGACATTAAAATTGCCTCAAAAATCGGCGTTAGATTTATTAAAAATGGTTTGAAGAACCCCGGAAATTCAGTTGATATAACCGTTAATGAGGGTCGAGTTTTATTAACTGGAATTGTTCGTGATGCCCAAAAAGCTAAATTGGCCCAAGATTTAAGTTGGAAGGTAAAAGATGTCGACGAAGTAATTGATGAAATTAAAATCAAGGAAGATGGCAAGATGACTTTTGCAGATGTCGGCTCTGCCTTATATGATTATTTAATAACTGCCGAAATTGAAGCCAAATTTGCCCTAGCCAAAAATCTCCGTACTTTAAATTATCAAATTACCACCGTCGATAATGAGGTCTATATTTTGGGAGTTGCAATCGATCAAGATGAAATGGATCGCGCTGTCAATATTGCATCTCGGGTTCGAGGTGTCGCTAAAGTCGTCAATCACATAATCATTGCCAATGATAGCCGAAGAGCCAAAGAATAAAATTATCACCTTTGGTTGCAGGTTAAATAATTTTGAATCGCAATCGATAAAAAAAGCCTTAGATGAAATTGATAATAAAAATTTAATAGTTTTTAATTCATGTGCAGTCACTTCTGAAGCAGAAAAAGAACTTCGCGCTTCAATTCGCAAAGAAAAAAAACTTAATCCGCATGCTAAAATTGTTATTACGGGTTGCGCATCGCAAATTGACCCAGAAAAATATGCCAAAATGGCGGAGGTTGATTTTATTGTTGGCAATGCCGATAAAACGAAGGCGGAAAGCTATAATTTTTTGAAAAATCCTGAGTTTAAATATCAAAATAAAATTCAGGAAAATTCTCATCCTGATAAAATTTTTCAAGATTTTAAAACCAAAAATTCACTTGAATTAAAACCCGATGAACATGCCAAAATTCGGGTCAACGACATTATGTCAGTGCAAGAAACCGCTCCGCAACTGGCTTCATATTTTGAAAATCAAACTCGAGCATTTTTAGAGATTCAAAATGGCTGCAATCATCGTTGCACCTTTTGTATTATTCCTTTTGGCAGAGGCAATTCAAGATCAGTTCCGTTCGGTGTTATTGTAGAACAAACCAAAAAAATGCTGGAAGCTGGCCATCAAGAAATAGTGCTTACGGGAGTTGATATTTCCGACTACGGAAAAGATTTGCCCGCTTCAATGACTTTATCGCAAATGATAAAAAGATTGCTCAGAATGGTTCCTGATTTAAAACGACTTCGCCTTTCATCAATTGATGTCGCCGAAATTGATGATGAATTTATCGAAATTATGGCAAACGAACCAAGGCTTATGCCCTATTTACATTTAAGCGTTCAGTCTGGCGATGATACAATTCTTAAAAGAATGAAACGCCGTCATAATCGCAAACAAATCGTGGATTTTTGTCATAAAATTCGTAATATTCGACCAGAAATCACCTTTGGAGCCGACATTATCGCTGGCTTTCCAACCGAAGATGAAAAAATGTTCGCCAACTCATTGTCGCTAATTAATGAAGCTGATTTAATTTTTACCCATATTTTTCCTTATTCCGCAAGGCATGGCACTCCTGCCTCAAAAATGCCTCAACTCGAAAAGAAAATAATTAAAGAGCGAGCCAAAATTTTGCGTGAAGCTGGAGCCAATCAATTGAGTCAATATTTATCAAAACAAATCGGTAAGGAATTTAATATATTAATCGAAAAAAATAATCGCGGAAAAACCGAGAATTTTTTAGATGTAAAAATTAACTCTTCACAAGAATTACAAGAAAATAATATTTATTCATTTAAAATAAATTCCTTCACAAAAAATCAATTAATTGTGAACTAATAATATTTTATAAATTAAGCTATTCTTGCATCTTTAACAAAGCTATTTAAAATTTATTTTACAAATCTAATTTTAATTTTTAATTATGAATATCGACCCATTATATTTACAAGCCAAATCTTGGCCGTTTGAAGAGGCTAGAAGAATTTACGAAAAAATCCAAGGCAAAACTCCCGCTAAAGGTTATGTTTTATTTGAGACTGGCTATGGCCCATCTGGCTTGCCACATATTGGTACTTTTGGCGAAGTGGTTCGTACCTCAATGGTTCGTTATGCTTTTACCTTATTAGCACCACAAATTCCAACCAAAATGTTTTGCGTTTCTGACGACATTGATGGCTTACGCAAAGTACCAGATAACATTCCAAATCAAGAATTAATTCGTAATAATTTAGGCAGACCACTCACATCAGTTCCAGATCCTTTTGGCACACACCAATCTTATGGTCATCATATGAACGCCAGACTCAGAAGCTTTCTTGATTCTTTTGGCTTCGAATATGATTTTATTTCAGCAACAGACAAATATTGCCATGGAGCTTTCGATGCCACTATGCTTAAGGTTTTAGAAAAATATGAAGAATTAATATCTGCATCATTTCATACCGGGTCTGCAAATCAGACGATTGGAGCACATACGGGCTCTATCGCCGCAATTCAAGAAAGAGAAAGAC
>JALREU010000189.1 GCA_023256705.1 Rickettsiales bacterium | reverse complement strand
CTATGTCAAAAATTTTAAAATATTCTAGTAAATTATTTTTTAATTAATTATTATTAAAAAACTATAATAAATAAAATTAGTTTGTTTATTTTTATAAATCCCACTTAACAAATAAAGGAGTTTTAAATGTCTAACATTGACCGCAAAAAAGCCCTAGAATCGGCTCTATCACAAATTGACAAACAATTTGGCAAAGGTTCTGTAATGAAATATGGTGACCGTCCACAACTTGATATTGAAGTAATTCCATCTGGTTCATTAACGCTTGATGTAGCTTTGGGAGTCGGTGGTTATCCTCGCGGCAGAATTATAGAAATTTATGGTCCAGAAAGTTCTGGAAAAACTACCTTAACTTTGCATGCAATTGCTGAGGCACAAAAAGCTGGCTTATCTTGTGCATTCGTTGATGCTGAACATGCTTTTGACCCAGCCTATGCTAAAAATTTAAATATTAATCTTGATGATTTAATTATTTCGCAACCAGATAATGGTGAGGCCGCTCTCGAAATTACCGACACTTTAGTTCGCTCTGGAGCTGTTGATTTGATTGTTATTGACTCGGTTGCTGCTTTGGTTCCTCAAGTCGAGCTTGAAGGCGGAATGGCTGATAACCAAATGGGATTGCAAGCCCGTCTAATGAGTAAGGCTCTTCGTAAATTAACTTCTACGGTTTCTAAAAGTAATTCAACGGTAATTTTCATCAATCAAATTCGTATGAAAATTGGTGTTATGTTTGGAAATCCAGAAACTACAACTGGTGGAAATGCTTTAAAATTCTACGCCTCAGTTCGTTTAGATATTCGTCGTGGCAATGCTATTAAAGATCAAGAAGAGGTTCTTGGTAATGAAACTAAGGTAAAGGTCGTTAAAAACAAAGTTGCTCCTCCTTTCAAAACTGCCGAGTTCGAAATTATTTATGGTGAAGGTGTTTGCAGAATCGGTGAAATTATCGATATTGCTGTTAAATATGAAATTATGGAAAAATCTGGCTCTTGGTATGCTTTTAAAGGTAATAAAATTGGACAAGGCAAGGAAAATACCAAAAAATTCCTAAAAGAAAATCCAAAAATTTCTGAAGAAATTGAGGATGCGGTTCGTTCAAAATTAGGTATCGCCAAGCATAATAAAAAATCTTCTAAAGAATCTGCTAAAGATTCAGATAAGGAAGAAAAAGTTTTAGAAAAAAAGAAAAAATCAGCCGAAGCTCAAAGTTAATATTTTAATTTTGAAATTAAGTGATTATAAATTTGTGCTTTAAATGTTAAATAGAGGCATTATAATTTGATAGTTATTTTAGCTAAACAAAAAATTTATAATTTCAAAACTGGTTATTTGGATTTATATAAAATTATTTTAATATAATAATTTATAAAATGAATAGCGGGCAAAAGCTGGTCTTTTGCCCTGGCGTAAGTCGTCTTTTAATCAATGTCTCCTTGACATTGATTAAAAAAGCGACGAAACGTTTTTTAATGCACCCGTAGCTCAACTGGGCTATGAATGGTTTTACGAAGTAAAATAAAACGCGAAGGCGTTTTAAATGAATAGCGGGCAAAAGCTGGTCTTTTGCCCTGGCGTAAGTCGTCTTTTAATCAATGTCTCCTTGACATTGATT
>JALREU010000188.1 GCA_023256705.1 Rickettsiales bacterium | reverse complement strand
AACTTCATAATGAAGGCAGGCTTAAAAAGGATTTGGTGGTCATTACTCAAATGTCAAATATGGCGCTGGAGGAATATTTAAATTATATTGGCGTCTCTACAATTCGCACCAATATTGGCGATCGTTATGTTTTAGAAGAAATGAAAAAACAAAAATGTAATTTTGGCGCCGAACAATCGGGTCATATAGTGCTTTCAGATTACTCCACTACTGGCGATGGTCTAATTGCCTCCTTGCAAATTCTTGAAATTCTAGCCAATCAAAAGCAACAAAAAATTAGCAATTTGAGGCAGATTTTTAGTCTTAATCCACAAATTTTAGTAAATGTAAAATTTCAAAGCGAGGTCAATCCTTTGCAAAAAAATGAAATTCAAGATTACATAAAATCACAGCAAGAAATTGTAGGTAAATCAGGGAGAATATTGGTTCGTAAATCTGGAACTGAAAATTTAATTCGGATCATGGTTGAGGGTAAAAATTTAAAAGAAATTCAAAATATTGCCGAAAATATTAAACAAAAAATTATAGAGAACTAAATGTCATTATTGAATTTTATTGCAGGTGGTCTTGGAGCTGGTGGCAGACCAAATCAAGTAAGAACCGGACTTGGGAATGGTTTATGCACTCACCCTACATCACCAACTCTTTCTTATTGCAATTCTAGTGCACCTACAATTGCTCAATGCTCACCTGCGCAACCAAATATTAGCCCTGAGTATTCAGAGAATATTATTCTATGATTGAGGCTTATAACACACAAGAAGCGAGAGGGCCTGATATTAGGTTCTTCAAACTCTTATTTTGTACACCCATTTGATAGGCTACCATCAACAATAATAAAAAATGGAAACTTTGGATATCAAGCTTTATCAAAACAAGACATAAATACTACTTATACAATTATTTAAAATGATTAAAATTATTGATTCAAATCAACTAAATTCATTTATTAATCTTCGGCTTGAAGCATTAAAAACCGAACCAAATAATTTCTTGTCAACTTTTGAGGAAGAAATTAAATATTCTAATTTAGACTGGCAACAAAAATTAAAAAATAGCTTTTGGTTTGGATTTTTTCAAGAAAACAATTTGATAGCGATGATTAGTTTTGAAATTGCTAAAAAAAATAAAATCAATCATACCGCCGAGATAGGCAGTCTATATATCAAGCATTCCCATCGCAATTTGGGAATTGCTACCAAATTAATAAAATTTGTTGAAAATTTTGCTAAACAAAAAAATATTTTGCAAATATATCTTGGTTGCAATTTTAATAACAAAATTGCTATCAATTTATATGAAAAATTGGGATACAAAATTATCGCCATTCGTCCAAATTTTGCCAAAATTAACAATGAATATGTTGATGATATAATTATGTTAAAAATTTTGTAGATGTTTTTTATAGTAATATTTGAAAAAATTTATAGTAAAATATGATAACAGCTTAACAATAGTTTTTTATTAAAATTACTCAAAAAAATAATGTAGAGGTGTAAAGCCCACATATGCGGGATGTTGATTGCACCACTTTTATTAATAAATATTTTATTTTGGTAAATCAAAATTTTTATCAATATTTTTCGTTACCAACATAGCATTGGAAAATTGTTGCATTATTTCTCCAATAGCATTTGGTGAATGTGGAATCATGATGGTGTTATTATTTCCTTG
>JALREU010000187.1 GCA_023256705.1 Rickettsiales bacterium | reverse complement strand
GCATGAAGCGCAAGACTAATTATATCTAAATGATTGAAGATTATTTAGATAAGGCTTCGATAAATTTTTCGTCAGCAAGGACATTATTTAAGACTCTTGAAATTACAGAATTTATGAACTCTTCATTGGTGCTAGCAAATGGGGCGGTCAAAGAAGTTTTTTCTTCTTTTTTGCTGAACATTTCATTAAATTTAAGGCTATTATTTTTGTCCATAACCATTACATTGATTGCAAATGAGCAATTATAACCGACCGAAAATAAATTCATTTTGGTGCCATATTCTAGGTTGGATATTTTGATTTCGATTTTGGAATCATTACCTTTTCTAAAACCACTCTTAATTAAAGAATTATTAAATTTATCTTCAACAATCGTTGAGAGATTTCTGCTGACATAAATTCCACCACCGAAAACTTGCCATCTGTTACCGATTGCACCTTTATTTTCTCTTTTATCAGCTACATTTAACGAATAGGATTTAGAAGTATGGTTAGTGCTTAATTGATTTAAAACTGGATTAATTTTTACATCTTGCGAAAACATATGATGGCATGAAGGCAAAAGGATTGCTAAAGCAATTACTGATAATATTTTTTTATATTGATATAAATTGATTGACAATAAATCTGGAAGTTAAGATTTTGACAAGATAAATGTTTTTGTGGCTCTTGGGAGGAATTAACATTATAGGGGTTTAAGCCTTGTATTTATTAGCTTTATTTCTATAAGAAAAAATGATTTTACTCATTTTATACCCATTTATTTTATTTGCAAAATCTTTTTGAATATTTGGATAATTTATTTAACGGTTTAAATTATATTTATTTCTAATTGAGTTAGAAATAAATTCGGCATCATAAATAAAAGTTTGATTCTTTGGTTTTTTCTTAAAGCAGGCAATTATGTTGGTAGAAGATGGTTTTGAAATTAAATAAGTATCGCCACCTACACTATAAGAATTGGCGGTGAAGTTGTAATTACCTCCGTATCCATAATTATAACTAGAAATATTTCCCGTTGTTATGTTTGTTTTTGGAGTTGTATAAGTAGAGTAAGAATTTGAATTATTTTTATCGATTATAATAAAATATTTAAAGTCATTTTCTAAAGCAATTTCTGCACTTCTAAGTAAGGCAAAATCCTCGGTTCTTTCATTATTGCTGTGTCGATTGCCTTCGAAATGAATTTTAAAAATACTTTCCCCTAGCTTGGTAGATGAATATCCTCCTGTAAAAGATTTTGGTTGATAATCTGTTGCGCAGGAATAAGTTAAAAAAATTAAAATCAATAAAGCCCAGCCAACCCTATTTTCAAAAATCAATGTCCCTGAATTAGTTTTTTGATCCATTTGTTGTTGCGAAATTTTTAAATTTTTTTGAAGTTCACAAGTAGCTTTTTTCTTGTTAAGGGATTGCTAGAAATTAGCTTAAGAACAGGCTCAATAAGCTCATTAAAAGATGGTAACATCAGAATTTACAGATTAAAATTTAAAATTTTCAATTTAATATCTCGATTCAATTTCTTTAAATATTTTAAAAAATTCTTATCGATTAATCAATCATTTGCTTGCTTTGACTGGTATTCCATTTGCGTTAATTGTATCTAGTGAAGTAATAAAAAAGCAAGGTGATTTGATTAATACTCTCCATGCTAAATTTAAGACAACCAATAGCTCATTTAAT
>JALREU010000186.1 GCA_023256705.1 Rickettsiales bacterium | reverse complement strand
AGTTTTTAAATTATAAAGACGAAAATTTTCAATTGGCGAAATATGGTTTTTCAAATATAAATTATAATAATCGCGAAAAGCGATTTCATATATTTCTTTGGCGATAAAATTGTCGATGGAAAATTTTGATTTTAACGAACTAAATATTCCAAATATGGCGGTTTCGCAGGCGCTTTTTAAATTAAAATTTACAATTTTTTTTATTTTCATTTTGATGTAGTTTGATTTAAACCCTGCCAAACATATTCGCAAGTAAATGGCAATAACGAAGCGCAAGATTCGCACATAATATTTAGCACCGTAAATAAAACATTGTAGGCATCTTGCTTGTCTTGGTCAATTTCGCTTTTCCAAAAGCGTTGACGATTTCTACGGATATACCAATTATTTAACACCTCAAAAAATTTATTGAACTCTTCGCAGGCGATAACGGTATCGAATTTATCCATCGATTTTTCGATATTATTTACACAATTTTTTAATTTTGACAAAATATAATTATCCAAAATATTTGGAAATTCTTGGTGGTAATTAATTCTTTGTGCTTTGATTCCGTCGGCATTGGCATAGAGGCAAAAGAAGTTATAAGCATTGATTAGAGGTTTTATTGACAATCGAAGCGTGTCGCGAATGGCTTTGCCGTCTTTATCGATTCGCAATTCTTGACCGCGCATAACGGGTTGCGAGATCATGAAAAAGCGCATGGCATCGGAGCCAATCGTTGAAAATATTTCTAAAGGGTCGGCGTAATTTCTAAGGCGTTTTGATAATTTTTGTGAATTTTCATCAAGAATAGTGCCGTGGCAAATTACATTTTTAAATGGAATTCGGTTGAATAAAGCGGTTGATAAAACCATCATGGTATAAAACCAGCCTCGAGTTTGAGCCTGATATTCGGTAATGAAATCTGCTGGAAAATTATTTTCAAACCATTCTTTGTTTTCAAAAGGATAATGAACTTGGGCAAATGGCATTGACCCACTCTCGAACCAACAATCAAGCACATCGGAAACTCTTTCAAAAATTTCACCATTTTCTTCGAAAGTAATTTCATCGATGAAGGGGCGGTGCAAATTATCGATTTTTTTGCCTGAAACTTTTTCAATTTCAGCAATTGAGCCAAAGACGCGAATTTTTCCAGATTTGCTTTTCCACACAGGAACAGGGCAACCCCAAAAGCGATTGCGAGTGATTGACCAATCTCTGGCACCTTCGAGCCATTTGCCGAATTGTCCGTCTTTAACATTTTCTGGAATCCAGTTAATTTGCTGATTTAGTTCCACCATTTTATCTTTAAAGGCCACGACCTTAACATACCATGAACTTACGGCTTTGTAAATCAATGGTGTATCGGTACGCCAGCAATGTGGATAATTGTGAAGAATTTGTTCGGGATTGCCAAAAACTAATTTCTGTTCTTTGAGAAATTTGATGATGTCGTCGTTAGTTTCAAAGACTTGGCGACCTTGAAGATTTGGTAAATTCGGAATTTGATAATCTTTGGTGAAAATTTCAAATAGAGTTTTATTAATGACTAAGCTATTGAATTTGCCTGCTTCATCGACTGGGCAAATAGTTGGAATATGATTAGCCTTAGAAATAATTTGGTCATCTTCGCCAAATCCTGGGGCAATATGAACAATTCCAGTTCCTTCTTCGGTTGAAACAAAATCACCTGCCAAAATCGTGAAAATATTTGGATTT
>JALREU010000185.1 GCA_023256705.1 Rickettsiales bacterium | reverse complement strand
AAATTATACTAAAGAATTTAGCATAATATAACATCTCTTCTAATATTTTTTCCTTATCATTATTAAATTTAGTGAGTGTAATTTTTTTGAAGTTTTCGTAAATGTCATCGCTTTTAATAAAGATTTGATTTTTTAGGGTTAAATAATTTTGAACAAAACTATCAAATCCATTATCGACATAATTTTCAATTTCTAGCCAGTATTTTTTGTAAAATAACTCTTGTTTTTCAGGTGGCAAATCCATCAAAATATAATTCCTAATCAAATCACTTGATTGTAAATCAACGCCAGTAGAATTAAGGCTTTCAAATATAAGCTGCGGGTCATCATTACCTCGAACCAAATCGATAAGAATGATTTTTAGCTTCATAAAGTTGTTAAAGAATTCTCGCCTAGAAATCGCTAAATCAGAAATTTTATTTAGAAAAAAATGGTAATTAATTAAAATATTTGACGATAAATCAGTTTTGGTATTTTGAGGATTGTCAAATAATTTATTGAAATGAATTTCATCGCGCAAATTTGGTTTTAACCTTATGCGCTTTGATCCATCTGAAGAATGCTTATCTATAAGAAATTCAAGAAGGTGATTTTCAAGAGAAATATCATCATGAGTTTTGCTGGGTAAATTTTTTATAAAATTATGAAAGGCAAGCAAAAGCAGAGATGAGGTAGTTAGCCTTTGTTGACCATCAATTATAACATATTCTGAATAATTATCAACAATACCAACAACCGTTCCAAGAAAATGATCTTTTCTATTGCTGTTGGATAGAAGCATAATATCGTCCCACAATTTTTGACAATTACTTTTGACCCATGAATAATCTCTTTGATAAACTGGTATTATAAATTTTCTACCCGAGCCCTCAAGAAACGAAAATAAAGGTATCTCTTTAACTTGCATAAAAATAATAGAATTTAACTGTAATAAATTAGAAAAATAGAAGATAATCGGAAATATTGCAATTATAAATATTTTCTTAAACAAAAATTGAAATATTCTTATATGATTTAATGAAAATCGAAAGAATAGTAATAAAACCAAGAGTTATTTTAAAAAAAATAAAATCATATTTGGCAATATTTATAAGAAAATTTTAATGATTATCATTTAAATTTAAGCAAAGGAGGTCAATAAAAATAAGAAGATAAGAAGCAAATTAAATTCAAAGAAGTTAATATTAACAACAAAAAACTATTCACCGAGTTAAAAAAATAAATTTAAAATTTGAAAATTTGTTTTTTAAAAATTGAATTTTTTATTAAATATTTATTTTTCAAATAATATGGGTTTTGGGGTTTTTATTTATAAAACTTCTACCCCCTCCCAAAATTTTTTTGTTAAAAAAATTTTACCCTCTTAGCAAGTGGAGGGTGATAAGTTCCACCTTAATTTATTAGTTAAAATCTAAAAATAATTTACTTTAAACTTTTTATAACCTTTTTAAATAATTTTACTTTGGGCATTCTAGAGTACAATTTTTATTGGTAAAATTAGCGGTGTTATCACCCTTTTTCCTCTGGCAAAATTAGCGGTGTTGTCACCCTCCACTTGCGGAAGGGTAAAATTTTCTGCAGGGAAAATTTTGGGAGGGGGAATTGATATTTATCAAGGAAAATTTTGATATTTTAAATTTATATTTCTTTAAAATTGAATTTTTTATTAAATATTTATTTTTCAAATAATATGGGTTTTGGGGTTTTTATTTATAAAACTTCTACCC
>JALREU010000184.1 GCA_023256705.1 Rickettsiales bacterium | reverse complement strand
TCCGAGGATATGGCAGAAGGTGAAACCGAGGACACCGAAGAAGAGACATCTTATGAAGTCGATGAGGAAAAAAAATCATTTACCATTGAATTTGTTGATTACCAAGATTTTCTCAAAAGCACGGAAAAAGAGTGGAAAAAAATAAGATGGATTGCATTTAGAAAATATTATTCAAGAAGGGAATTAATTGATTATTTTGGCAAAAAAGGCGAAAAAGTGCCGATGACTAACAACAAATATGAATATTTAGGCGAGCAAGAGGAAGATTTATATAAATTATGCGAAGTTTGGGAAATTTGGGACAAAGAAAATAAAGTATGTCATTTTATTACTTTTGCTGGTGATGGATATGTTTTGGATAGCCAAGAAGATGGATATAATTTAAAAAACTTCTTCCCAATACCAATGCCGATGGGGCTTAATGAATCTAAAAGGCTATTACCAGCTCCTTTATATTCGAAGTATAAGAATTTAGCCGAAGATTTAACCGATATTCACGATAGAATCCAAAGTTTAGTCAAACAAGCTAAATTTACTGGTGCTTATACTTCATTTGCTGAGCAAAGCGATGTAGAAAATATTATGAATGGCGAAGATGGCGAATTTAAACCACTGAAAACCACCGCTAATATTGATGATGCAAGAAAACTAGTTGTATTCAAGCCTTTAAATGAAATTGCCAACACAATTACAGTTTTAAGAGCTGAGAAAATGGCTTTAAAACAAGATATTCAAGAAATAACTGGCTTGTCTGATATTGTCAGGGGTTCTAGTGTTGCCAACGAAACAGCATCGGCACAGAAATTAAAAGGCAATTTTGCAATTAGTAGAATTCAACCACAACAAAAAGAAGTTGAATTTACAATTAGAGATACAATAAGACTTTTAGCAGAATTGGCAGTTGAAAAAATGTCGATGAATGAAATAATTAAAATAACAGGCTTAAAAATTGTTGATGTTGATTTAATTATGAATGAAGCTAAAACCAATATTGAATTGCAAAAACAAGAAGCAATTTCTTTATTAGACCCACAAGACCCAGATTATCAAAACAAAATAATGATGCTGGAACAACAAGCACAGCAGGGATTGCAAAATACATTTAAAGATTTACAAGACCAATTAAAGGGCTTTCATATTCAATTAAAAGATTTGAAGAAATTAGAAAAAACAATTAAAAGCGATAAACTCCGTTGTATTTCTATTGATATTGAAACTGATAGCACAGTCAAAATAGACCAAAACCAAGAAAAAATGGATAGAATGGAATATATCCGCACTATTAGTCAAACAATTCAATCTATGGTGCCAGCGGTTCAAACCAATGTTATTTCAAAAGATGCTTTAAATGAATTTGTAGTTTTTGCTTCTAAACCATTTAAAGTTGGAAGAAACTTAGAAAATTACTTGAAAAATGAAGAGCCAATCGAAGAAAAACCCGACCCGCAAGCAATGATTGCACAAGCTGAAATTGAAATGAAAAAACAAGAATTGGAGCTTAAATCCCAAGAAATAATGGGTAGATTAAATTTAGACCAACAAAAAGTAGATGTTGAAAAAGCCAAAGTTTTATCTGACCAAAATAAATTTGAGCAAAAATTAGAATTTGAAGATGCTAATAAACAAGCCGACAGAGAAAGTAAGAGACTTGATATGAAGGTTAAAGCTGGAACTGAACTTGTAAATGAGCAAATTCGCAATGCTAATATAAATAATGTGTAAATGAGAATAAGAAAAAAATATTATGCTTGTTATCAA
>JALREU010000183.1 GCA_023256705.1 Rickettsiales bacterium | reverse complement strand
TAAAATTGAAATAAATTTTTTAAGGATTGTCCTGGATCTGATTCTCGCATAAAAGCCTCCCCAATAAGAAAGGTATTCACTTGATGATCTTGCATCAACTTCACATCATTCGATGTAAAGATACCTGATTCAGTCACAATAATTTTATCTTTACCTATATTTTTAATTAAATCAAAAGTCGTGTTGAGAGAAACATCAAATGTTTTTAAATTGCGATTGTTAATACCTAGAAGAGGTGTCTTTAATTGCAATGCTAAATCAAGCTCTTCTTGATTGTGCACTTCGACTAAAACATTCATACCTAAAGTATGTGTAATTTCTTCAAGCTCTTGCATTAAACTTAAAGGAAGCGCTGCGACGATTAGAAGGATACAATCAGCCCCCATCGCACGCGCCTCATAAATTTGATAAGAATCTACCATAAAATCTTTACGCAATACGGGAAGACTGCATGCAGCCCGTGCTTCTTTTAAATAGTTAGCGTGGCCCTGGAAATATTGTTGATCGGTGAGCACAGATAAACAAGTCGCCCCGCCTTTTTCATAAGAGATGGCAATTTCTTTTGGATTAAAATTTTCTCGAATGACACCTTTGGATGGACTTGCTTTTTTGATTTCAGCAATCACCGCTGCTTTATTTTTTTTAAGTTGCGTTTCAATCGCCTTTACAAAACCTCTGGGTTGAGATGCGTTTCTTAACTCATCTTTAAGTTGATCGAGTGATTTAATTTTTTGTTAATATTTGTTTATAAACTTCTCTAGCAATTCTTGCCATCATTACTGGAGGAACCGACATTCCTGCGATATAATTATAAGGATTATTTAGGAAATTATAGTCTTGTGGAAATGTTGAAATACAACATATTTCCTGCCTATTTGGCTTTCTATATTCATCAAATAAATAAAATACATCACTATTTGAAGTTAATGTATTTGGAACTTCATCTTTATGAAGATAATAATTATTAAAACATCTATGTTTATTTTCTATTCTTAAAATTGTATCAGCAAAGTTTTTGTCTGATTTATGCCTATTCAACCAATATTCTTTCATTTTGCCATCTGATATTTTTCTATCTATAGTATTTGGTTGATAAAATTCTGCAAATGTTATAGGTTTTTCATTAAAGACTAAATCAATCTTTAATTGTGGCTCAAACATATCTATCTCATAATCCAAGATATTTTTAGCAATATCTTTTCTTACGGATATAAAAAATACTCGCTCTCTTCTTTGAGGAACTCCCATTTTTGAAGCATTAAGTAAAAAATGCTTAGTATAATATCCTGCATCATCTAATTTCTGATAAATCTCAGTTACATATTTTTTAGCATTACCTAACAATAAACCTTTTACATTTTCATGAATTGCTACTTTAGGTTGTAATTTTTTAACAATTTCAATTGAGTCAAAAAATAAAGTATCAAGAACTTGCTCAGCTTGACCTTCTCTAAATTTTTTTTCTTTACCCCATGCCTCTTCTCTTACACCTGATATAGAAAATGAAGAACAAGGAGGCGATGAGTCTAATATATCCAAATTGTATAATTCATTGGGTAAATTATCTTGCCTCTTAAATTCCTGAATAGGCTTTAAATATGGATATTTAGGATTATGATTAGCAATATAAACTTCCATCATTTTTTTATCTATTTCATTGCAACCAATAACATCAAATCCAGCCAATTTATAACCCATTGTAGAACCACCACCACAAGAAAATAAAGAAAATACTTTTCCTTTATCTTTAGTAAAATTTGTGTCTTTTAAATTCCAATT
>JALREU010000182.1 GCA_023256705.1 Rickettsiales bacterium | reverse complement strand
GGTGTAAAGTTTTAAATATTTAGTTTTATAATAAATTTTTTGTTTTAAAATGCAAAATTAAATTTAATGATTTTTAACACTAGTTCAAATGAAAAAAAATATAGTATTTCTTGGCAAAAATGGACAAGTGGCAAACGCATTTTATAATATTGCTAATCAACAAAATAATTTCAATTGCATTTTTTACTCAAGTTTGGAGATAGATTTATCTAATCCAAATGCCACTGATTCATTTCTCGACTCCTTACCTAAAAACATTGATTTAATTGTTAATTGCATGGCCTATACCAATGTTGATAAAGCTGAAGAAGAGCAAGATTTATGTAATAAAATTAATAATATCAGTGTTGGAGTTATCGCCAAATATTGCTTTAGCAACAACATAAAATTTGTACATTTTTCTACTGACTATGTATTTGATGGCACTGGAAATGAAGCATTTAGCGAAGATAACACTACCAATCTTCACCCCGTTAATTTTTATGGCAAAAGCAAATTACTCGGTGAACAAGCTATTCAAAAATCAGGTTGCGATTACATTATAATTCGACTTTCTTGGGTTTATGACAACCGCGAAAATAGTAAAAATTTTGTCAACACCATCAAGAGACTAGCCAAAGAAAAAGAAGTGCTTAACATAGTGAATGACCAAATTGGCAGTCCGACCTCAGCAGATTTTGTTGCCAGAAATTCCATGCGGATTTTTAACGATGCCTTGTTTGGTGAAAATGAAATTCAACAAAAATATTACCGCAGAATTTTGCATTTAAATAACGGAGTTTTTATGTCATGGCATGAATTTGCCGTAAAAATCATTGATGAATTAAAACAAAAAAATCAGGCAATTTTGACTCGAGAAATCTTGGCAATTTCCTCATCGCAATACCCAAACAAAGCGAAACGACCCCTTAACTCTCGACTAAAATCTAAAGATAAATTTATCTAAATCACAAATTTATTTTTTTTTAAAATTTTAAAAATTTTAAAATAAATTCTCTTAACCCAATAATTTTTTAGCCTAATTTGTCTAAATATTTGTTGACAATTATCATAAATTCCAAGGGTTGGATCGGAGTTTGTAGAAAAATTATGAGTTTCAATTTTAACTCGCAAAATATTCGATGAAATATTGATATATTCTGCATTTTCATTGTTTTGTTGAGTATTTTCAATTACTAAAAAATATATTTTACTTGAAAATTTTTTATTAATTTCTTCAATTTTATCAATGATCATTTGATTGTCATTAAGCTTGGTATGGCTTAGCCAAACTAGTAAAATTTTTTTATCTTGACGAAGCTTTTTCAAAAAAATATTAATTCTTTTATCGAACTTCTTTTTCACCTCATCATAGGTTTTTTTCAGTAAAATATTTGCCTTAAAATCATGAAAAAAGTAAAAATCATTTTTAAGATTATGGTAATAATCAAAATTACTATCTGTTGATGGATGACCCAAACTAGCTTTGTCCATAAGCTTCAAATCATCAATATTCATAAAATCAGCGAAATTATTGATTACCAACTCAAGCCTAGTTTTTAAGCTAGCATTGGTCAACCAATCAAAAGGATAAGACTGAAAACGCAAATGATTTTTTTTTAAATAACTTGCACAAGCGCAATCTTCTCCGAGGCTTATTACTTCATCAAATTTTTGTATAAGAATATTTTTCATTTTAATTTTCAAAAAATTTTATGGCACTTTCCAAATTATCGATTTTGTAATTTTTCATATAAAAATCATATGAGCTGACAATATGACCAAAATCAAGCGCTCTGCGCTTATTTTTATACAAATCAT
>JALREU010000181.1 GCA_023256705.1 Rickettsiales bacterium | reverse complement strand
TTGTTGGATTTTTTTATTAAACTTACATCATCACTAAAATTAAATGAATTTAGTAATTGTTGTTTTTGATTTACTTTGGAAAGAATTGGCTGAGAAAGAGGTAGGAATTTATTTTTAATTATTTCAAATTCTTTCATTGAAATTTAAATTAATTAGGGTTTTGAATTTTGGTGAAAAATGGATGAAAAATTTTCATCCATTTTTCTGACACTAATTATTTTTTAGCATCTTGAGCTACTGGAGCAACTGGAGCAGCAACTGGAGCAGCTTCAGCTTTTTTAGCTTTTTTAGCTTTTTTTACTTTTTTAACTTCTGGAGTTTTAGTTTCTTCGGCTTTAACTTCAGTTTGAGAAGTTTGACCATTTTTGTTAGCGCAAGTTTTTTTGCATGAAGAGCAAGAAGAAAGTAGAGAAATGCTTAAAATTGAAATTAAAGCTAAGCGAATGAAGTTTTTCATATTAATTTATTGTTTTGTTTTATAAAATTTGATGATAAAATAAAATTAACTTAAAAGAAATTCCAAGTTAATTTTTTTAATTATTATTAATTATAAAAGCTTTTCATTATCAATCAATAAAAAAAATAAAATGTTTAAAAATAATTTTTTAGAAAATATCAATAATGAATTAGAAACTCTTAAAAATACCGGTTTGTACAAGGGCGAATATGAAATTATTTCATCGCAATCAGCAAATATTGAAATTACACATCATGGTCACAAAAAAAGAGTATTAAATTTCTGTGCCAATAATTATTTGGGACTAGCTAACAATAAAAACCTTCTTGATATCGCCAAAAAAACCATCGACGAATATGGTCTTGGAACCGCTTCAGTAAGGTTTATATGCGGAACATTTGATTTGCATAAAAAATTTGAAAATAAATTAGCGGAATTTTTGGATTATGAAGATGTAATTACATTTTCTTCTTGTTTTTCAGCTAATGGCGGGGTTTTTGCCTCACTTTTAACCGAAGAAGATGCCATCATTTCTGCCGATCTAAATCATGCAAGCCTGATTGATGGAATTAGACTTTGTAAAGCTCATCGCTTTTTTTATAAATATAATGATATGGCTGAGCTTGAAAAAAAATTACAAGAAGCCTCAAAGCATAAAAATTTGATGATTGTTACCGATGGAGTTTTTTCAATGGATGGCGATATTGCCAATTTGAAAGCAATTTGCGATTTAGCTGAAAAATATCAAGCTATTCTTTTGGTCGATGATTCTCATGCCACTGGATTTATTGGCGAAAATGGACGCGGAACTCCTGAACATTGTGGAGTTGAGGGTAGGGTTGATATTTTGGTAAGTACTCTTGGCAAGGCTTTGGGTGGAGCTGGCGGAGGATTTGTTGCTTCCAAAAAAAATGTAATTGATAAGCTTAGAAATAAAGCTCGACCTTATTTATTTTCAAATAATATTTTGCCAATTGTTGCTTCCGTTGGTATCGAGATATTGGACATGATTTCAAAATCTAAATTTTTGATTAAAAAATTAGCCGATAATACCATGTATTTTCGTAAAAAAATTATCGATGCTGGTTTTGTCATTCATGACCCAAATGGCATTCATCCTGTTGTTCCAATTATGCTTAATGACGCCGTCTTGGCTAGCAAATTTGCTAAAATGATGATTGAAGAAGAGGGAATTTATGTTATAGCTTTTTCATTTCCAGTGGTACCAAAAGATACCGCCAGAATTCGAGTGCAAATCTCCGCCTCTCACGAAAAAGAGCATTTAGATGAAGCGATTTCAGCCTTTATAAGGGTTGGCAAAAAATTGAATGTTATAAAATAATGGATCAAGAATTATCCGAATTTGAAAAAAGAATG
>JALREU010000180.1 GCA_023256705.1 Rickettsiales bacterium | reverse complement strand
ACATCATCGGACGGATTTTAATTTCGCCATTAACAACCATTGGTCGATCTTGAATTTTATGCATTCCTAGAATTCCTGATTGCGGAGGGTTAATGATCGGAGTTGACATCAAAGAACCATAAACTCCACCATTTGAAATTGTGAATGTTGCTCCAGCAAGGTCTGGCAAAGTAAGTTTGCCATCACGAGCTTTGGTACCGAGTTCAGCAATACCTTTTTCAATTTGCGCTAAATTTAATTTATCTGCATCGCGAAGGACTGGAACAACCAAACCTTGCGGTGAGCCAACTGCTACCCCAATATCATAAAAATTTTTGTAAATTATATCGGTTCCATCAATTTCAGCATTAACTGCAGGAATTTCTTTTAAGGCAATAATACAAGCCTTAACAAAGAACGACATAAAGCCTAATTTTACGCCATGTTTCTTTTCAAAAATTTCTTTATAATCGCCACGAATAGCCATAATTGCACTCATATCAACTTCGTTGAAAGTGGTAAGAATTGCCGCGGTATTTTGAGATTCTTTTAATCGCTCGGCAATTTTTTGACGAAGCTTGGACATTTTAACGCGTTCAGTTGGTTTTAAAGAGCCACCTGAGGTGCTCGGCAGGTCAGCACTTGAGCTAGCTTTGTTACTCAGTGCATCTAGGGCATCGCCTTTGGTGATTCTGCCATCTTTACCAGTTCCATTAATTTTGTTAGCATCGAGATTATTTTCGGTAATTATTTTTTTTGGAGCTGGTGATAAAAAGTTATTGTTAGCTGAGATATTTTGTGGAGTTGGGATATTATGGCCTAGCGAGAGAGAATTTTGAGTATTAGAGTGAGTTATTGGTTGAGTTCTTGCTTGAGCCCCAGCTTGCATTAGGGCAATTAAATCGCCAACTTTCACGCTATCGCCTTCTTTAACTTTAAGCTCAGTAATTGCTCCATTTGCAGGAGCATTAACTTCCAAGGTAACTTTATCGGTTTCTAATTCTAAAATAAGTTCATCAGCTTTTACGGCATCACCAACCTTCTTGTGAAGTTTGGCAATTGATGCTTCGGATACAGATTCTCCAAGGGCAGGAACTTTAATTTCAATACTCATAATTTTAGGTTAAAATTTTGTTAATAAATCATTTAATAAAATATTTTAAAATTTATTTCACTATCGTCAATAAATTTTTATTATCTTTAGATATTTCGTAGATCTTAAAAAAAATTTGCTTAGCAATTTTTATAAAAAAACTCTATATGGCAATTTTTAAACTCCAGTTGAGCCAAAACCACCAGTTGAGCGCTGCGTTTCATCTAACTCTTCAACAACATTAATGTTAGCTTGTTGATATTTACTGATAACCATTTGAGCAATTCTCATTCCTCGTGAAACAACGAAATCATTGGCTGAGTGATTTATTAAAATTACACAAATTTCTCCACGATAATCGCTGTCAATTGTTCCTGGAGTATTTAGAACACTGATACCGTTTTTTAAAGCTAATCCAGAACGCGGACGAATTTGTGCTTCATAGCCATGTTCTAAAGCAATAGCAATTCCTGTTTTAATGAGTTTGATTTCATTTTGTTTGAGCAACTAAATCCATTCCAGCACTGCCTTTGGTTTCGTACTTTGGTAAAGGGAGATCTTGGTAATTGGCAAGTTTTTTTATTTTTAAAATAGTCATATTAATTTACTAAATTTAAGATTAAATAAAAGTTGAAGTTTTAAAAAAATTCACTAGAATTTAAACTTTAAAGTTGATAAATTACTTTACCATAAAATTTTATTATCAAAATCGAACCCAGATTTTGATAATAAAGGATTTTTAAATATCAAATATACAATTAACTAACTGATAAAATC
>JALREU010000017.1 GCA_023256705.1 Rickettsiales bacterium | reverse complement strand
CCAATAACTTTGCCGTCTTTGTCAATTTGTTTTACTCCAATTAAAGAAAATGGTTTTTTGGACTCATTGTCCAAATTGATTTTTAATTGTGCAATTTTAGCTTCTTTTGCTTTTAACAAAAGATAGTTTTGAGTTTCGGTTTCGGTAGCCCATCTGCAATCAGGTTGAAGCATTACAGCTTCAATACATTCTTTTGTTAATTCATTATATTGTATTTTCATATTTTAAAAATTTAAAGTTTTATTATCAAATTCCCAACCTGTTAAAGCTATTGATAGTGTGCAAGTAGGCGAGCCTGCATTAATTGTTGCATTTGTTTTAAGTTGACCGCTTTTATTTGTCCAACATTGATATGAACAACTGCCTTCTGTTGTGTTTGCAGCCGCCCATAAATTGGTTAAGTGTGTTGTAATTGTAATAGAAGTGTCGGCATCATAAATCATAGCATTAGCACCGCCAGTTCCGCCAACTCTTAGTGTTATGTTTCCAAAAGCCCTAACATTTATGCCTTTTGGCACTTGTAAAGTTCTTAAGGTTTCTGTATTCAAACTTTGTGAAGTGTTTGTGAATTGAATTCTTGGTGCTATAGCAAAACTTCTTCCGAATTGGTTAAATGGAATAATGTTGCCTGACCCATCTGTAATTACAGAGCCACGGAAGGCAAATTTAGTATAACCTGAAGGCAAAACACTAGTAGGGTCAGGTGCAGTTCCTGAAACACCAAGTAAAAAGGCAAAATCAGTTATATTGTTGGTGGGATCGTAAATAACATAGCAATGGTAAGTGCTATCGTTTGCTTTTGGAACGGCTGTTCCATTTAACAACCCACCTTGATTTGTTCCAGCTGACCAAGTTGCGTCTAGTCTTTTTGTCATTGTTGCGGTTGCTACGGCTTGACCTGAACCATCGTTAAATTGAAAAACGCCAGCACTAAAATCAATGTCATTATTCAGATCAAGACCATTAATTGAAATGGTAATTGGATTTGATAAAAATGCTACACCTTGTGTTGTGGTGGTGGCTTTGCCTAAAACCCGCAAAAATGAAGTTCCATTATATCTAAATTCAACATCTGAATCGGATGAAATATCGCCAGCACTTAAAGCAGTTCCATCTTGTTTTAAAAGATTTTTAACACCAGCACCATTGACATTAACTGTTGATGCTCCAGTATTGGCATTGCCAGCACGAAAACAAATAATCATTCCGTTAAAATAACCTTCGCCAGCCGTTGCCGATACAGGCGATTTAAAAGGAGAAACTGGGCTTAACACATAAGCATTTACAGTCCCGCCATCTGTATAGAATTGACCAGCACTCGAATATCTAGCAGAACCAATTGAGATTTGTTCAAGATTTGTTGTTGATGGTGTTTGACCACTTGTAGAAATTAAATTATCAATCTCCGCTAATTGATTAAATTCCGAAGCGGATACTGTGTTTCCGTCAGCTTTTGATGTATTTATATCAGACATAGTATTTAAAAATAAAATTATTAAGCATTAGAATACCTAAAAAATAATTGTGTATTTGCGGGCTTAAGTTTATTAAACAAACAATTTAAAATCTCGGGCTGTTGAGCCGTTAAAGTAAATGGTAAGGTTAATGGAAAGCCAGCAGGTTGTAAAGACGCTGGAAGCGTTATAACAATTGTAAATGGTGCAGAAGCCTCACTAATCAATAAAAATGGTAATGTTAGTGGAAATGTTGATGTTGCAACACCATTTGAAACTTGAATATTATAGCCAAGAATTAAAGCAATATTCTTAAATTGTTTTTCAGTTGTAGCATTGATGCCAGCTAATTTAAGCAATATATTTAATCTTCTTTGTTCGATTGTTGAAGCAATTGGAATACAAGTATCGGGAATGCCGACAAATCCTTCCCACTCTTCAATAAGTTTAGTTGTAGTAGTTGGGTCGTATTCATTAGAGACTTCATTTATTTTGTTTCTAAAATTTAACCATTCGCTAGCTAATCCAATTAATATTTTTCGAAGCGTTGAACCATCTTTGCTTTTAGCTTCGTGCAATGGGTCGTCCCTTAGGTATTGTGCTAATATATCCGCTTGTTGTATTTGTGTTCTTTCTTTTAACATTATGGATAAGTTATTGTTCCTAAAATAGCAAGTTGCGAATCGCTTATTGCCGTATTGCTTGATGGTGCTGATAAAGTAAAGGTTGGTGAGTTGCCCTCTTCATCAACAACACTATAAATCAAGGCGTTTAATTCATTTAAACTAATATCACCACCGACATTAACCGAAGCACTTTTAAAATAATCTGTAAGTGCTTGGGTTATTGCCGACTTCATCGCTACATTATTTGGGCTTAGTGTAGAAAATGTAATGTTTATACTTATCGCAGTTGGTGCGGATACAACAACATAATTATCTGGTGTGTTTGCGGGTTTAATTCCATTATCAACATCAATTATCGCATTTTTAACGGCGTTTACTTGTGAAGCTATTGGAATAATATTTGAGTCATTATCTCGAGTAAAATAAATCGTAACATATCCAGCTGAAGGAGTCGCGGTTTGAACCCATACTCTAGTTACTCCAGCAATCTTTTCTTTTATAAAAACTGGTAATCCAGAAGCGGTAAAAGGTGCCGTAAAGTTTGATGTCCTTTCTTGCAATCTTAACCTTAATTCTTCGTCAGTCTCGGCATTTAATCCAAGCGTTAAACCATCATAACTTAACAAACAAGTATCATCAACATCAACAATTGGACTTACTAGAGATAGTTGCGAACCACCAGCAGAATTCCCGTTGCTACCGTATTCAATCGCTTTTATTGCAACATAAGCAGTTGTAAAACTTGCATTAATAGTTCCAGTCGCAGGGCTTGCAGGGCTACCGCTAACAGCATAAGTAAATTCAGTATTTGAAATAACTGTAATTGTTGCAGTGATATTATATTCAGTTTGCGAAGCTCCAGAAATCGTCACAGATACACCAGTTGCAAGATTATGATTTGATGAAGTTGTTGCAGTCGCTATACTTCCAGCTCTTGTTAAAATAGATAAGCCGATTGTTTGAGCTGATATAGTTGCGGTTGCTTGTGTCTCGTATTGTGTCCCATCGGCTTTTTGTATCGCAGTTGCATTTGGTATTGATGTTGTAGCAACTCCAGTAAAAACAACATAACCTTCGGCTTTTACTGGGTCTTTGCGGGTTATCCCAAACCAAGATGCCCATAATTCTAAATATTCATCGGTTGCGGTTTGTGGAAATAATTGTTTTAAAATTTCTTTTATATTATCGTTATTTTCATCGAAGCCGACTGACATTGATTTAACAAGTCCTAGTGCAAATGAATTTCTAATGTTAGGGTCAATGTGTTTAGATGAATCTAATTGACCAGCATTAACGGCAAGAATTAAGGCATTTGATAACCTTTCTTGAATTTGTGTTATTGTTGAAAATTCAATTGCCATTTATAAGTTTAAAAAAAGATTATAATATTTACTATTAACTTGTAATTTATTTATTAAATCAACTTCGATATTAACTTTTGTATCAAGCTTAGTTGCTTTTACATTTGTTTTACTAATTATGCTATCGTCAATCATCCATTTTAAGCCGTCTTTTACTGATGTTTCAATCATTGTTAGATTAGATTGAGTTTGTTTGGCTTGTGTTGTATATAGCCATAGTAAAGAACCTACTTCATAACCAGCAACACGATTAAAAGCATTTGTAAAGTGCCCCCTTCTTAATGTCGGCTCGCTTACTTTATCGCTTCTTTTTTCACAAAAAACCGACATATAAAGGGCAGTGTCTAGACTGTCGGTTTTGGCAATATCGCCATTTTCAATGTCTATGTCCCAATAACCCTTGTTTTGTGATATTTTAAAATCTATTGCCATTTTTAATAAAATTATTTATTATAAAATAAAATTTTTTTTCAAATTAAACATTAAAAAAAACTATGATTATCAAAGGCTACATTACTAAAACCGATGGCACAATTGCAACGGTTGTTTCAATGCAAAATGAAGTTTACGATGATGTTTTATTGCTTTATCCTTATGGCTTCCAATCAAGAGTTAAGCCAACAGAATCAACACTTGTTTTATTGCTTGGTTGTCTCGGAAGTAAATCAAATTTATTCGGTATTCCCTATGATGTAATTACTCAATCAACATTACAAGAAGGTGATAGTGAAATAAAAAACAGAGTTTCGAATAATGGATTTAAAGCAGGAACAAGCAAGAATAATATCACTGGCGACACTGATTGCGATAAATCTTTTAATGCAGTATCGTATAAAGTAAATAATATCAAAGTAGTTGGAAGCCAACAACCAACTATATCCAATCCAGCTGGCGGAACTATTATTGATGCTGAATCAAGAGTTGCGATTGCGAGTATAATCACAGCACTAAAGAATCACGGCTTAATTGCTTAAAATATTAAACCGCTAGCGAAACTATTGCCTAAATTTTTGACTCCAGTTAATGTAAATGAGCCTTGTTCGACTATATCAAGCGTTGTGAATGAACCTTGTAGGCTTTGTGAAAATTCAACTCCTTGAATTAAGAATGTTCCTTGAACTTCCATATCATAGTCAACAATATCGACAAGAGTATTAGGTTGCCACAATGTATTATTACTTGAATAAAAGCCAAGAGTTTTGCAAGTATATCTTGAACCTTTCGCCCTTCTAACATTAATGTTCCACTCGGCAAGAGCCTTGAGTGATTTACTTTCGCTAGCGGTATCCATTGTTAATATTTTTCTTCTTGTTTTTCTAATTTGCGAATCAGTAGCTGTTCCTTTTTGTGATATACTTGTTTTGGTATGAGTCTTATTATTGCCCTGCGAGTAAACCTCAACAACATTAAATCTATCGACTGTCGTTAATTTTAGCCTTGATGATAAAATATTTGTATCCGATGTGTAATTATTAATAAGCATATTTTTAACAACACTATCGTCTTCTCGAATTATTGTTAAATTGCCATTATTATCCATTTTTAATAGCACTTGCAATTTTTTAGCATATTTATCTAAAAAACTAAAAATAGATTGTCCCTGCTCTGTTTTTATCGTTTCTTTTGCTTCTAATTTTAATAATCCAACTTTGTTAATTACCTTTATTGTAAATCCGTTATCTTTTAAAACTAAATTACATAACAATTCAAAATTTCTTTGATTGTAAGATTTTTGCTTTATATCTGAATCAATAATATCTCCGCCAATATCTCGACCCGATGCAGTTTTAGAATGTGAGTTTGCCGAAACTTCTTTGTCTAAATCTTCAATAAATCCAGTTATCAAAAGGTTGTCGTCAATATAAACTTTAGCTTGTTGACTTAGTTTAATATCATTAATAACCCTGCCTAATTTTGTTTCTTTAACTGTTGTAGAAAATGAAAATGATGAGCAAAAATTTTCCATTGCAGAATTAACCGCGATATCAGTAAAACCTTCGTATTTTATGCCCGCAACTTCAAGATATATTTTATTAGACATTTGTTAGAATTTTTATATTTCCTTGAATTTGCGAAGTATCGCTAAAGCCATTTAATAATCTGATTGTCTCTTTTAAATCTAAAGAGCCGTATAATTTATAGCATAATACATTGAGACTAATTGGATTATAAACTTGATAATTAGCAACATTTGGTAGACTTATTGCTAATTGTGATAATATGTTTATTGCTTCGATTTTCATTTGAACTAAGGTATCAAATAACCCTTTATCAATCCCGCTAGGTAGTTGATTAAATCCATTTTCTAAATCAGTTATAACCTGATTTAATTCTTGTAAATTACTATATTCAATATTAACTGAAGCATCGTAGGCAGTCGCTAAAATCGCAACATTAACAAAATTATTTAACTGGTCTTGATTTGCTTTTATGTCCCTTTGGATTTGCGAGTTGCCAACTATATTTTGGTCGCTTTCATTAAAGCCAAATAGTTTTATTGTAGTATTAAATAAATCTTTTGAATTATTAAAAGCAACGCCCATATTATCAAAAGCGGTTCGAAGATTAGAGGCTAATATAGATGGCGATTGAACCAATCTATTTGCACTTGCAACTATTTGATTTAATGAAGTTGCGAAATCTGCGAAACTATCGCCCGCACCTTGAATTTGCTTAGCAACATTATTTATTTTATTTGCCGTTCTCTTAAGTGTCTTAACTCCTGAATCAAATTTTGCCTTTGCATTTTTAACCGACTTCCAACCAGCATCAAAAGCCTTCTCATTATCACCAAGAATTTTTGATTTAAGATTAGCAAGAAATCCTTTACTTCCATTTATTTTTGTTGGTAAAACATTTTGAGAAGCGACTTCAAAATTGATTGAAAATTTTGTTATTCCTAATTCTTTTGCACTTTCAACAAAAGTATAGCCTACAACAACAACATTTAAATCTCCGAAAGAAGGGTGAACTAAAACGCCAACTCCTAATTCATCAAGAGCGTCAATCAATGCATCTCTATCAGCATAAGAAACATTATCATCAGTGTAAACATTTAAAGAAAATTTCTTTTCTAATCCGCCTAAATCCTCAACATATCTTTCTTTTTTGTTAGGGTATTCGTGCGATACTGTTTTTCTTCCACCACTACCGCTATAATCTTGATAGAAGAAATAAGCATCTCGAAATTGTGCATCAGGTAATCTTGATGTGTTAAATATTGTCATTAGAACCCCGCAAAAACTGAATTAACGCCAACTGGCAAGAAGTTATTAGGTCTTGGAGTAAATCCAGCATTAGAACCTTGAGGCAAGCCCTTAATATTAACATCTAATTGACCACCAGCCGTTAATTGTTGTGGTTTATTAATTTGTGTCGGCTGGTTTAAATCAGGTGCAACCATTGATGATAGTTTATCTAATCCAATAAAATCTAAAACAATGGCAGTATCAGCTCTGAATTGATTTATTAAACCCATCACAAATTTAATTTTGTTAGCAACGTAATCAAAAGCCGATGCAAATTTATCAACTAGAAAATCTTTTATTATTATTAATTCATCTTTAAGATTGTATAAAATAATAGCTAATCTTGCAATTAGTGATAAAGTAAAGCCTAATGGTGTAAATAAAAAGGCAAAAGCACCAGCCATCAACCCAAACCCGCTTATAATTAATCCTACCACCCCAACAAGAGATCCTAGAATTAAGGCAACTGGGGCTAGGACTCCAACAATTAAAACTGCATAAGTTATAAATTTTTTTGTTTCTGGCGAAAGTGATTTGAATTTTTCGGTTAGTTTGTCGATATAGTTAGTAATTTTAGTTATATTTTCTGATAAATTAATAGCTTTTGCCATTTCTGTTCCTAATTCACCAAAGGCTATATTTACCGAGTCTATCAGCGTTGATGACAAACCTGATAAAGTTTTAGACATTTTTTCTGCCCCGTTCTCAAATAAACCTCCTTTTTGTGTTGCTTTTTCCATCGCCTTTGCAACAATATCAAAACTTAATACACCGTCCTCTTTCATCTGCATAATTTGTGCTGCAGTTTTGCCAGTGTAATCTTGTATAATTTTCATTAGGGGAACACTATTATTTATAAATTGGTTAAAATCTTGCCCTAATAATCTTGTTGTTGCTGATGTTTGCGAGAACGCAAGAGCCATTCCACTCATTTCACCACCAGAAATTGATGCTATATCGCCGATAACTTTTATACTTTTCATGGCTTCATCAAATTTCATTCCGCCAGTTGACATCAACATGTTTAAAGATTTACTAATGTCGTTAATTTGAAATGGCGTTTTAGCCGCATATTCAGTAACGGCATTAAATGCTTTTGCCCCCATCTCTGTACTACCTGTTAAGACATCCATTTGAACCCTTAGCATTTCAAATTCTGATGCGGATTTAAAAGCCTTTGTTCCAATTAATCCCATAGCAATTGATGCAGGGGCTAAAGTTGAACCAACATTTTTTATTGATTGACTTGTTCTTTTTAGTGATTCGCCAAGACTGTTGAATGAATTAGCCATTGAATTTGCGACCGCTTGAGTCTTACTTCTTGTTGCTTCTAGGTTTGATTGAATTTTCTTTAATTGAGGAGTTATTTCATCAACTAAATCATAGATGTAAGATATTTTAAACATTTTTCTCTAGTTGTTTGTTAATTTTTTCCGCCTCTTTTTGTAATCTTATAAGTTTTGGTATTGGTTGCGATTCTAGCCAATCCATACTTGCCGAACCCTTATAAAAATAAGCTAAATTACAAATTAGGGATTCTAGCTTAAAGTTTTCATCCACGAAACAATAAAAAAAACCTCTAAATATTTAGCCAGTAGCTCCTCAAAATCATTTTCGCTAATTTTGTTAATATCGATGGCAATTAATGGTTGCATCATTGCTTCGTCTTTAAAAGCGACATCTAAAAGTAAATTTTCGAATTGCTTAAAATAACTTACGATATCAAAATCTTTAAATAAAAATAAAAGTGATTTTATTGCTTTTGCATCAAATTTACTTTCGCCGACTTCTTGTTGTGCTTCCTGCTTTGACATATAAGAAGGCAATAAAAGCACCGCTTCAAGAAATTTCTTTTTTAAAACAAGTGTTTTATTCTTTTCTTTATAGCTTGGAGCTTTCAAGTAAATTTTATCTAATTCAATATATTGATTCTTGCCGTCTGTATTGGCTTGGACTTTTATTGGTGCTGTTAAATTAAAAATAATGCTATCAGTCATATTATAAAGCTGGGTCTCCGAAGAATACATATTCGACAACTTCTAAGTCCTCTCGCTCTGGCAACATTTCCATAACGCAGGCAGAGAAATTTTGGTCTCTAAATGTTATTGTATTGTTATCTGCATTATTGTAAAATCCATCAAACTGCTTATTACTTGCTGGAGTTACTCTTACTGGAACTGTAATTTTACTGATATTTGTAGAAATATCGCTAGTAATAATTTTTGAACCGTTTACCTGTGGATTAACAATTCTTTTTACAGAGCCAGCTTCAATTTTAATCTTGCCTTCATAAGCAATTGGAGTTCCGTTTATAGATAAATCGCCTTGTTGTAGTATTGCCATAATTTTTTTTTATTCAAATGTTGGAGTGAAATTTACTGTAAATTCTCTTACTTGAGTTATAATGTTAGCAATTGATTCTGCTGTTATTTTACCGTCTATTAAAGTGATTGTTACTGACTGCTCCAAAGCATCAACGAAAGATTGGAAATCAGCTTCGCTAGCTCTTAATAAAGTATAATTATTATTGTTGGTTTTATACCCTGATAATACACCATAATATTTTTTCATAAGGCTAATAAACACTTCTTTATTTATCATAGCACGACCAGCTATGATTTGACCAGTCGTTAATCGTCTTCCACTTAAATCAGTTTTTAGATTGTTAAAAATATAATCTCTAATAATTGTTAAAGTATCGACATAATTCAAATATTTAAAAGTTTTATCAATTTGTCCTTGAGCATCAGTTTTATAAGTGGTTACTGCTTCATTAATAATTATTGAAGTATTAGAAGGATTATTTCTTAACAATAATGCTCCACTTGCTTGTAATTCGTCAGCTTCAACATCAGTAAAATCTTGCCCAATTTCAATGATTGGTAAATAATAAATTGGCGTTCCTTCATAGGGAGTTCCGCCATAATAATTACCGCCAACTGTTTCACCATTAGTCGCAAAACTCGAAACATTTGCACCAACAGTTAATCTTAATTCTCTTATAGCTCCAAAAATTGCAGAAATAACAAAAGGATTTTCAAAAATCGCACCGCCTTTATGTTTAGATGTATTGATTGCATTATTAACAATATAAGCCAGTGTTTTTTGATTTAAAGCATCAACTGCGGTGTTATGATTAGCGTAAGTATCATTTTTACAAGTAATGCCAACGCCATCAATAATTTTATTATCAACATTAAATCTTGCTTCGGTGAAAGTAGTTAATGTTGAGACGCCCCAATCAGATGGATAAATAATTGTTGTATATCTCTTGTCGGCGACTGGGTCGAATAATGAAGTTAAAACAGGATTGGTTGCACCACTTGCCATTGCAGTTAGTGTTACGGTAATTCCTGCCACAGTTCCATCAATTTTTAATCCAATAGTATTGCCTTGTGTTCCATCATTAACTGCAGTCAAAGCAACTGAACCAGTGGTATTAACTGCGGTTACTGGTGAATAAGCGTTAGCAGTGATTGCAGTTTCTAATTTTGTTCCAATTGCGCTTGCAGTGTCTCCACTTGCAACGACAATTTCATATTTACCATTGAATTTAGAGTCAATGTAAATTGTTAATGTTCCAGCTTCGGTAGCAGTTCCACTAAAAGCAATTGAACCAGTTGCTTGAACTCCTGAAGCATTATCAGTTAAACCAATAGCAGATACTTTTGGTTTAATTTTAGAAACCGAAAGAGCGTCAATGATTGCTCTTCCCGCTTTTGCTATTTGAGATTTAGCTCCGAAAAAATCATTAAATTCTTTTTTAGAAATAATACTTTCTTTTAATTCGCCACTTGAAGCAGTTCCACTTGTCATACAGCCCACTATAAGAATTGAGCGTTCGCCTGCATCTTTAGCTGTTAATGCTGATTTTATGATAGATGTTCCTTTTGGAAATGATTGACCCATTATTTTTTATCCTTTTTTTGTGTTGATATAACTTCAATGCAATTATCAATTGCAGAATCTTTTAATCTATTTCTCCAAAAATGGTCTGTTGGTATTCCATTATCGTCGGCAATTTCAATAACTTGGTCTTTTAGTAATTTACCTTGTGGAGTTGCTAAATCTTGATTTAATTTAATTTTCATAAATTTTCATAAAAACAATTTTTAATTAATGTATTTATTTTTTGTTTTTTTGCAGTTATTTTCAAATATAAAAACTATGATTTAGCGGGTATTTAAATCATAATCCATATTTTCATTTTCAAAAACACCTTCGACTCTTTGTATAGGAACTCCATTGTTAAAATCAACGGTATCAGTTGTTTGAATAATGTTTTTTACTGTAAAATCAAATCTATGTGTATAAGTAGCTTCAATATAATCATCAGACTCATTGGCCACATATTGGCACGATTGAGAATATTGGTCGCTTAGTTGACTTGTGAAAACATAATTTGCTAAAGCCTTTAATATTGGCACTAAATAACCTCTCGCAGTGTCGGCAATATCTCCGCCTAATATTGATGTCTTTGATGGAATAATAACAAATAAACTAAATGCTTGTTGAGTCGTGTTAAAGTAATCTTGATTTTTCATTTTAGCACTTGAAGCATCGCCGACAATATTATCATCATTAAAGGCTTGATTTTGCCCCATTACGACATAAAGCCAAGTTTCTAATAAACCACTTGCATTTGCAGAATAGTGGTCTTGTATTCTTTGTGGTGTTGCTGAATAATCAATTCTTGTTCCAGTGCTTGCCTTAATTGTTCCTTGTGCTGGTGATAACATTGTCCCAGTTGTGGTATAGCTAAAACTTGTTGCATCTATTTTGGTAATTTGTTTATAGCCATTATATCCCTCTTGGTCTTCTAACAATAAAAAACCTCCTGAATAATTGGAAGGGCTACCGCTTACTTTAAATGTAAAAACTAATTTACTCGGCACCTTTACTAATTCCCAAGCACCATTATATCCAGTTGTTCCAGATATTTCGACATAAAGCGGTAAATTAGAAGGAGAAAATAAAGAAGGGTCGCTTAGCTTATGGTCTAATGGGCAAGTTGCTGTTGCTATGCCATTTAAAAAGGTAATTGTAGTTATTGCAATAGGCTCTCTTGCTCCTCTTATTGTTGCATAATTTCCAGTTTCTAAATTGTGAGCTGTTGCAGTGGTGCAAGTTATAGTTGAGCCAGCTCGTGTCAATGAAGAAACATTTATTATTGTTGAAAAATCATCAGTGTATTTTGGTAAAATATCTTTTAATCTATTTACAACTTGAATTGCTTTCATTTCTTGCCTCCTAATGCTTGTTTTAAACGAGTGTCAATATTTGATTTAATCCTTTCTTTGTTTTTAATTACTGTTCTTTTGAAGGGCTGTCTTGCTTCCATTTTAGATGTTCCATTTTCTAGAAACTCCGCATATTCTGGAGCAGATTCGTTTGCCCCAAATTCTAATTCTCTATTTCCACGAACGGCAAAATCAACCGACTTTCTAAATTTACCAGTTATAACCGCTGGTGTCTCGCTTGGTGCTGATGCTATATGAACTCTTGCTTTTTTTAATTTACTACCACCTATACCACGATAAACTTTATAAGCCTTACCGCTTTTAGGTGCTTTCATATCTTTGTTTAAATCAGCTACCAATTGCTTTCCAGATACATAAAACCCTTGACGAATAGCCCTTGTTAATTCAACTGGCATATCATAAAGAAATTTAAGTGTTCTTGCATTTTGTGAGCTTTCTTTAACTTTTATCATCTCTTATTTGCATTTATTGCTTTATCGCCTTTTTCAATGCTTCTTAATCGTATTGTCTTATCGTCTTTGTCTATGTTATCGGGATTTGTTATTTTGTATAAGTTGTTGTTATACTCTACCCACAATTGCTTATCCAAGGGGATTGATGAGTTAAATCTAATGTAAAAATCTGTATTAATACCAGCATCAATATTTACCCCATCAATAAATTCTCTCGCAGTATTTGTTTTAATCATGGCCCACACTGTCGCAATTGTTGTAAATCCAACACTTGAAACGCTATTGGGTGCATTATTTGGCGTTATTGATGATGTCTGTATTTTTATTCTTTTATCATAATCACCAATACATACTTTTTTTATATTTTTCTTTATTGATTGGCATTTCATATAATAAATTTCTGTGGTATAATGTAAGGGAAGAATAAAGATTTTAAAAGCGGGTTATTTTCATTGCCACAATCGCCAGAATTTTCAAATAAATAACTACAAACATTTAAACAAGCTTGTTTTATAGCATCTGGTCTATTGGGATAATCGCATTTAAAAGTTATGATAACCGCTTGCTTTCTATTATAAGTATTTGGAAACTGTTTATCTTGCTTAATATATATTGATGAATAATCAGCATCATCAGTGAAATAATAATCATTGGCATTTAGTGTTTGCAATGTGTTGTTATCATCGTAATATTGAATTGATGTAATGGATTTTAGTTTGCTTCTTCTAACTTCTATTCCGTGGCAGTTTGGAAATGTATCAAGATATAATTTAAACTCCTTTTCAACAAATTCTCTTCCAGTTATTTTCTCGCCAATTTGACGAGACACTTTAATAAAAGGTGTTAGGATATTATCAAAGTCATTGCCATCTATTCGCAAAAATGTTTTAATTTCTGCTAGGGTTATGACTTCGGTTGTTGCATCGGTTAATAATACTATGGATTGCATATTATTTTTATTTTTCTTTCTCCAGTTTCAGTCATATTTGAAACTAAACGAATAAAATTAAATGGATTATCATAATTGCTTTCAATTTCAACAAATTTGTTAGCAGTTATCTTTATTTCTTTTGCAGTTCCTGTCTCACTTCCATAAACTTGATAGAAATTAATGCCATCAATCGAACCTTCAATTGTGAATTTGCTTCCAGTTATTGTTGCTGGCACTATTAAGCCAATTAAATGTGTTCCGCCTAATTCATAAGATGTTGATGTTGTCGAGTTGTTTGGAATTGTTAATTCCACAAATTCTCTTGTGCTTTGAAAATTACTTGGCATTTTTATTTCCTTTTTTTGGTTTAATATCTTTATTCTCTAAATTATCGATTGCTTTGTTTTCTAGTTCTTCAATAGCTTTTTCTTCAATAATATCTTCTTTATTCTCTAAATTATCGATTGCTTTTTCTCCCCAGCCTTCTTTTAAAAATACTTCGGCTAATTCTTGGTAAATGTCATAAGTTTCACCCTCTAAATATTCAAATGTTTGAGTTCCTGATTCGTTTTTAGAGGCTTTTGTGGTTTTTAATACTTTTACTAACATAAGATATGATTTAAGTTAAAAAGAGGGGTTTTTACGCCCCTCTAGTAATTTATGCAACTGGTGCAGTTTTTGGGTGTCCTAAAATGACAGAAGCTCCAAGAGTTCCGCCAGATGTTACGCTTGTTGAAGTGATTGTTAATTTAACATATCTCTTTTTTCCAACATAGCCAATAGTTTTTACCTTGTTATCATCGGTAGCGACTAAAACGGCGTTAGCTTCAGTTCCAATAAGGAAGTCATCAGCAACAGCTGTAAAAGTTGAGTTATCATCGGATTCACTAACTTCTGGAGTATAAGTTCCATCGGTTAAAGTTCCTGATTGAATTGCAAAAGTTGCAGATTCAAAGCCTTTTGTGTCGATTGACACGCCAGCAACTGAAGTGTTGCTTGAAATAGCTTGTATGTTGAGTGCATTTGCTACACTAACATTGTTTTTTAAATCAAAACTAGACATAGTATTTTATCCTTTATTTTATTATTAAGAAGCAATTTTAATTTTAACAAAAGCTTCAGGAAGTTGAACGCCACCAGCAAATCTTTTATACCAAGTATATTCAACCTTACCGCTTCTTTTTTGGCTTACTTCATCACGAATCATTGTCATTCCTTTACGGTCGCCAATAACATAACCTTTTCTAAAATCTCCAAAAATTACTGGGAAGGTGTTAGCACCAATATCAGGCATATCTGGGAGAATGATGTAGTTAAAGCCGTTTAATTGATTTGGAACGCCCGCGGCTAAATTACCAGCAGTCCATAGATAATTGTTTTCATTATCTTTAAGTTTGCGGATTGATGCTAATGTTTTGCGATTAAAAGCATAAATTGGATTGTATCCAATTTTTAATTCACCAGTTGCTGTAATTAGTGAATCAAAGGTTATTGCAGATGCACTTCCAGAGTTGATAAATGGAATAGAGGCATTTTGCATAAAACCTTCGCAATTATTACTAGCACCAGAGCCATTAACAAATTGCGAGCCTTCTAATTGAGCCATTGATTCTCCAACATCTTCAACCATAAGTCTTAGAACATCGTAAGAAGTATCGTCTAGTTCATTTGTAGTGATTTGTGTAGTCACTTGAGCTTGTTTTGCGATAAGTTTTTCTAATCCATATTTAGAATTTGATAATGAATCAGTCTCACCTTCACCAACCATTCCAACACTTACAATATTAGTTCTTGATGGTGTTGATGATGATTTTGAAGACATTGGTCTAACAGTAGCCACGGTTCTTAAAAAAGAAATTTCAGTAATTTTTTTGATTACTTCACCTTCTAAAACAGATGGCACTAAATATCCACCTTCTGCATCAACATCAGTGCGGAGATATTTTAACTCTTCGCCACTTAAAAATTGACTTGATTTGCGAACATAGCTTTCAAATGATTTTAACTCTTGAGTTTTAGCTTCTTTAGCTTCACCGCCTAAGCCTCTTTTTAAATCGGCTTCGATTGAGTTAAGTCTATTTTCCAATTCTTCGGCTCTATTAGCTTTTTCTTGGATTTCTTTTAGTTTTGCTTGGTTTTTAGTTTCTTGAGCGTCTAAAAGGTTATTAATCTTTTCTTCCATCTCTTTAGAAACGCCAGCACGGAGAGCGTTTAATGCTTCCATATGTTTTTGTTCAAAATTATCTGACATAATGTTTATTTTAAATTGTTTATGAAATTGTTTAAATCGGTGATGATTTGTTGTTTTATATCAGCATCTCGCTGATTATCTTCGCTCGCGTCTCGCTTGCTTGAGAATTCTTTTACTTTACTTATCAAAGTTTTTGCTTCGTTATTTGAAAAACCATAAGCTTTTAGTGTTTGTTCGATATCTTTTAAACTATCAAAAGATTTTGTTAATGGACTAACAATTGAATCATCTTCAAATTCTTCCGCCATTCTTTTATAGAGTTGGTTAATAACTGGTTTAATGCGGTTTTTATCATTATCAGAAATATCAACGCCACCTCTTGCACCGTTTAAGATACCAGCAATTGCAAATACTGCTCTTGGCACAATATGAGGTTCATTATTTATAATATCTGCAAAAAGTAATTTATATGAGCCGAATAATTCTGGAGCTTGACCATCAAAATACATAAAATATTTGCGATAATCTTGGCTTGGTGCTTCAGTTGATTTTGTGTATTCTCTAATTCTTCTTTCAGCTTGCGTGCTATCCCAAGCTCTATCTCTTGGTGCTAATGGTAGTCTTGTAGTGCCAGCAAATGATTTAAAACCACTTACTAATGCTTGTGAGTTCATTGCTTTAGTTACTAAAGATACTTCAAATAATTCAATTTGTTTTATTGCTCTAATGCCATTTTTTAACATCTCAGAATCTTTGGTAAAGAAACCAATTGACATTTCTTTAATTGACCCGACTTTCATTTGTGGAATAATGCGACCAGAAACTAATGTATCATCTTTTGGTAAGTTTCCTTTTATAAACAAACCTTTTTCATCTTCATATAATTGAATTGAAACTCCAACTGGCTCGCTCATTTGATGTTGCCACAAAATTGGCACTTGCGAATTTCTAGCTAAGGAGTCAGCAAAAGCACCTCTAATAACCATATCATCGCCATAATCTATATTGTTAAATGTTGATGCGTAGCCTTCAAATGTAAAATTATTTTCAACTTCTTGAGTTGATTTTACTTCAAATGGAAATGTTTTAATTTCTTTTTTCACTTGCTAAAATATATTGATTTAAATTAAATTATCTTTTAACATAAAAAGGTTTTTATATAAAATCTAATTAAAAAACTATGATTAATAACAATCCAATAGACTTAAATGTCCATTTTAACGGTTCTTATAAACTTTTTAAATGGATACTCAAAAAATATAAAAAGCAATTACCATATAACGGAAATGTAAAAGATTTTGCAGTTTCAAATAATTATTGCCCGCAAATATCTGACCACTGGCGATATTATGGTGTTGGTCATAGAGTTTGGAATTTACTACATAAAGATTTAACGATTCTTTTTTTAATGAACAAAATTGAAATAGCGAATTTAAACGAATTAAGAAATATGTTTGAGGCTTGGAAAAAAGATGATTCAAAGGGTTTAAATGATTTATAAATTTTATCAACAAATATTAACAAAAAATTAAAGAAATATGACAGTATTAATAGCACAAAACACAAAAGATAAAATTATACTAGGAGCAGATACGGGTTGTTTTTATGGTAATAGTGGTTTTAAATTTCACATAGATAATCATAAGGGTCAATTTAAAATTATGCAAGTTAATGATATTGTATATACTGGAACTGGTTCGGTTAGTGAAATTATTAATTTTGGTTTATTTTGCCGGACTAAAAAACCAGAAAGAAGCGACCAATTAGGAATACAGAGATTTTTTATTGATTTTGGCAAATGGCTAAAAGAGCAGAATATTGAGCCTAATGGCACAGTTAAAAATCATTATTTTCTTGTTTTTGAAAAAAAATTATTTCATTTTCAAAGTGGTGCAGTTGGTGAAATTTTGGAAGATGATTTTGCAACTGATGGGGCTGGGTATAAAGAGGCGAACATGGCAATGTATTTGGGTAAATCAGTTGAAGAGGCTATCAATCTAACAATTGAAATAAATAATTGGACAAGTGGAAAAGCACAGATTGTTAAGATTGAAAAGAATCAAGGGTTTCATGGAGTATTACCAATTGAAAAGAATCAAAGTTTTAATGGAGTATTACCACCGTCTATAAAATATCCACCAATTCCAACTGGCATTATGTCTTTATAAAAAATTAAAAAAAATTATGGCATTTTTACCCCCCAAATCTGTAAAGTTTTTATTTACAATCAATTCAAGTTGTAGCAGATAAAAGATGGTTCGGAAGATATTATTATTTAATCTTTACAAAA
>JALREU010000179.1 GCA_023256705.1 Rickettsiales bacterium | reverse complement strand
TGGCAAGGCGACAGGACCCTATCAGCATTTACAAATGGCGCAAATGCGAGCCATTGAATTTGCTAAACCCATGCTTAGGGTTGCGCAGACAGGAATTACTGCTAATATTAATCATTATGGTAAAATTATCGACAAGATAAATTTAAATAAGCAGGGCGTGATCGATGTTGAGGTCTATAAAAATCCAGAAACTAGCTTTTATGCCAAAAATCAGCATTTGGCAATTATTTTCATTATTTTCATTAATTTAATTATGTTTGTAATTTTAACAAAAAAAATATTTTAATAGTGTCAATAATTTTTAAAAAAAATTAATTTATCAAAAATAGATTTGATATTTATAAATATTGTCGATATTTTTTTTAAGTAATTTTATAAAATTCTTAAATAATTAAAAAAATATAAATTAATCTTCTTATGAATAGAGGTGGGGCAAATAGTGGTGATTATAAGAGTCTTGTGGATGCTATAATTTTTATCGAGATATTGATTCGCTTCCACATGATAAGAAATCTGATTCTTTAGATTATATTAGTCTAGTTGATTCTTCAAATGATTCTTTATGTCTTGAAGCTGGGCTTACAAATGAATGGTATTATTTTTTGGGTGATGAGAGGGTAGCTCAGTTTAAAAAAATTATAGATCAAAATACTTTGAAAACAGAAATTCAATATGAATCTGATGGAAAGATTAATTTTTCAAAACACCAAAAACTTCTTGAAGAATTGAAAAGTAAATTTACCCTTGAAGAACTCACTAAATATGCAAAAACCTTTGCTGAAATTGCGATACATAAAAAGCAATTTTTTAATCCCAATTCTAGTGAAAATCCACAAACTGTTAAAGAATACGCTTTATATGCTAGAATTGCTCAAGCTGTTTTTACTGAAAAATTTTGCGATGAAAATGGATATGACAATGATATTAGAAAAGCATTAAGAGGATTTGAATCAAATATTGTTAATTCCGATGAGAAATCCAATATTCATCAAGCTGATGTGGAAGTATTACTGCAACTCGATAAACAGATTCAGGAAAATAAAAAAAATAAATTAAAAATTGATAAACTTGCTAGTTTAGATAATAATTTAGAATCGACAAGAGATGTAAATTCTGCAAGAGATGTAAAATGTGCTATAATTGGAGCAGGATCGGGATTAATGGTCTCTGGAGCATTTTTTGCGGTTGCTGTTCCGGGAGTTGGAACTGCATTAGGTTGCGGAGTAATATTAACTGGATTTATTGTGGGTTCAATTGGAGCGTTGCAATGCGGAAGTCCTCCTTCTAACATTTTCAAAATTCATGAATTAAATAAAACTATTAATTCGATATTTGAACCCCAAAAAACAAAATCTAAAGTAAAATAAAATTAGCAGTGGTTTTTTGAAAAAAATTACCGAAAATCATGAATAGCTTTTCAAAAAGCTAATTCAAATTTGAAAATTCTATTAAAAGCAAATACAAATTTAAATAATAGAATTTATAATTATTATTTTAATTTAAACTATAAGGAAATTAATAAATTTTTTTAGGAAAGAACTGGGTTTTGAAGGTAAATTTTAAAATTTGGTTAGATGTAATAAAAACTCTTGTTGGTACCCTAGATTGCAAGCACAAACCGATCAAGAATCCTCAATTAATGCATTTTAATAATTTTATAAATTGATTAAAGCTTAGATCGATGTTTAATTCTTGTTTCAAATATTTATTTAAATTAATCTAGATTTAACTAAAAATAAAAATAGGTTCTTGAATAAGTTATAGTTTATAGATTAAATTATTTTTATTAATGCCTAAAATTTTAAAGATTAAATTTTGATAAATTCCAAGTCTTGCCTGTACAATAACTGCAGATGAAATAACCATTAATCCAATGACAACAGCAACAGATGATAT
>JALREU010000178.1 GCA_023256705.1 Rickettsiales bacterium | reverse complement strand
AATTTACGCAGTAATGAATTCAGTTTTACATCATGTGGCATTTCCATTCATTCTCAAATTAGAAAATTTTTCCATAATCTCATTGGTAAAGATGTTTGTTGGTGATTTAAGTGGGGCATTATTTGTATTCATTATATTTAATATTTTTACCATTAACATTATTATCAATTTGAAAAGCTTTGCTTATTAACTTATTGTAAAGTAAAAAATTAGTTGGCTCTTGGCTACTTGATATGTAATTATCAGGCTGATCGTCATCTGCATTGCTACAGCCTGCTCTGATGTATCGAGTTTTTCCGGTATTGTACCAATTTGTATTTGGTTCTATACTGCAGGATGCCAAATATGGTTTTGCCATGATAGGTACCAATGAATCATTGCTAATATCAGGAATTGTTGGTGTTGGAATAAAATAAGCAAAAATTCTTTTGGAGCCGTTTGCAATCTCTGGATGTTTTGTTTTTAACTCATTATTTTTTAATTGAGATATGGTTGATGTGGTTTCTGAAGAAGGGTAAGAAGTATAGGTTGGATTTTGAAAGTAAGATACAAAATTTGGAACTGATGCTCTTTCGGTATTAATTCCAAAATCGGCAGAAATTTTTAACTTAATTTGTTCATTTGCTGCAATTTTCATAAATTTAGTTTTATCTTCAGTAGGAAGTTCATCAACTAAATCATCTTTTTGTAATTGCAAAAACTCTCCACCTTTCTCACCAATTTCAATTTCGCCAGTTGCTGTTATCATAATTTTAGTGTTCTCGTAAATTTTAAATTTCTCATCTCCAACTTCTTTCCAATTTGGTTCAGATATACTTCTTGATTTAGGAACTGTGAAACTTGCTTCTTGCGCATATCTTTTTTGTTTAACTGGATTATTTTTGCATTTGGCTTCGCATTCTTTTGCGCATGATAATTTTTCGCCTTCGCTGGATTTTGAGGCACATTTTTCTACTTGAATGCAACCTTTGAATAAAGCAGGTTGGTTTTGGTTATCAAATCTTAAGATAGTATTAAATTTACATAATTCGCTAGCATTATTGGGATAAACTGAAATGTATTTAACATCATATTCGCCAAAATCATCTGCTTCTATACAGCCAGAATCTGAACAAGAGCTGATAGATAAATATAAACATAAAATTATCAAATTTTTTAATGTGCAAAGTTTATTGAAAAATGAGTTAAATTTTTTATTAATGTAAAGTTTTTTTAAACTAATCATGTCTCATTAATTTTTCTTGAATATTTGTTAATAAACTTTTCCATTGATTCGCCACTATTGATTTTTTTAAACTCCCTTAAAGCTTTTTTTGCATCTCTAAAATTATTATTTTCTTTAGTGGTTTCGCTACTAATCAACCTTTTAAACGGAATTGCTGCAATTGCCATTCGCTGGACAATATTTTTTTCTCGATAATTATTTACGGTTTGTTCACTTTTTTGAATAAAATTTTGTAATTTTTCTTCTTTTTCTTCTGGGCTAGAGCCACTAATCTTTTCTAGAATTTTATCTGTATGTTTGGTTTCTTTGTCGATTATTTTATCAATTGAAGCAATTCTATTATCAATTTCAAAATTAGCTTTACTTAAATCTTTTTTGTAATCACTCACTTCTTTTAATTCTGGAGATAATTTGCTTTCGACTAATCTATCTGCCTTTTCGTCAAGAGTTTTTAATTTAGATTCGCTCGATGATGTTGAAGCGGAATTATATTCTTTAGCAAGCTTGATAAGGTCTTTATCGGAGCTTTCATTGATTTTTTTCATAAATTCTTCATCATTTTTTATATTTTGTCGACCTTTAATTTTATCTTGAAGTTCAGATGCTAAAGCGAAATTTTTGCTTTCTTGAGAATCGCCTTTTTTAAATTCCTCAATTCCCTTTTTAAGGTCTTTATCTACA
>JALREU010000177.1 GCA_023256705.1 Rickettsiales bacterium | reverse complement strand
TATTGTTGCTGGCACTATTAAGCCAATTAAATGTGTTCCGCCTAATTCATAAGATGTTGATGTTGTCGAGTTGTTTGAAATTGTCAATTCCACAAATTCTCTTGTGCTTTGAAATTTACTTGGCATTTTTATTTCCTTTTTTTGGTTTAATATCTTTATTTTCTAGATTATCGATTGCTTTGTTTTCTAATTCTTCAATAGCTTTTTCTTTAATAATTTCTTCTTTATTTTCTAGATTATCGATTGCTTTTTCTCCCCAGCCTTCTTTTAAAAATACTTCGGCTAATTCTTGGTAAATGTCATAAGTTTTACCCTCTAAATATTCAAATGTTTGAGTTCCTGATTCATTTTTAGAGGCTTTTGTGGTTTTCAATACTTTTACTAACATACAAGATAATAGATAATATTTAAGTTAAAAAGAGGGGTTTTTAAGCCCCTCTTAAAATTATGCAACTGGTGCAGTTTTTGGGTCTCCAAGAATAACTGAACCGCCAGCAGTTAAGCCAGTAGTTACAGAAGTTGAAACCAAAGATAACTTTACATATCTTTTAGTTCCAATATATCCAACTCTTGAACGAGAATGACCTGTTGAAAGTGCGGCGTCGGCCTCAAGTCCAACTAAATCATCATCGCTCACAGAACCACTATAAGAACCTGAAGTATCAGATTCTTGAATAAGTGGAGTTACAGTTCCATCAGTTCTTGCACCAGTAATTATTTCAAATGTTACTGATTCATAACCTTGGGTGTCAACTTCAACACCAGCAGTTGTGGTGTTGGTTGAAATTGCGGCAATATTTAAAGCATTTACAACTTTAATATCGTTTTTTAGGTCTCTACTAGCCATATTATTTTCTCCTTTATTTTATAAATTAAGATGCGATTTTAAGTTTTCTTAAACCTTCAGTTAGAACAACTTGTCCGCCAGTTCTCTTATAAACAATAAAGCGTCTTTTTCCGCTAGTTGCTTGAGTATAAGGGTCTTCAATCAATTCAAAGTTAACATTATCAACAATGTAATAACATTTACGATAATCACCAAGAATAATTGGGAAAGTTCCAGCACCTACATCTGGCATATCATTAGCCAAAACATAAGGCAAACCAGCAACAGTGTTTGGAACATCTCTAATTCCTAAGCTAGGAACAAATAGATATTGACCATAAGTATCTTTTAATGTTCTAATATGAGCATTAAGAGTTTTACGGTTAAACATCCAAGCGAGATTATATCCTGTTGGAATTTCGCCTTGAATTGCATATAATGAATCACCAGTCAAAGCAGATGCACTACCGCTATTTGTTTCACCAACACTAGAATTTGACAACAAGCCTTGTGGCTTATTAACACCATTTCCGCTAACAAAAGCAGAACCCTCGATTTTTGCCATATCTTCGGCAATATCGCTAGTGATTTCATTTCTCATATTGAAAGCAGAGTCATTCAATAATTCAAAAGAAATATCAGTATAAACCATCAATTTTTCAGCCTTAATGGTTTCTTCACCATAAGTTGAATTAGATTGGCTTGCGGTTTGACCTTCGCCTACCCATCCACCAGAAACTAAACCAGTTCTTTTTGGAAAGTTAATTTCTTTTGAGCTAGTAGTAATAACACGGGCAACGGAACGAACTGGTGAAACTTCGGTAATTTTTTTGATAATTTCATTAGCATATTCAGCAGGTGCTAAATATCCACCTTGAGCATTATCAGCTTGACGAAGATATTTTAATTCTTCAGTTCCTTTCATTTGGAAAGTTCCTTTAATCAAAAGATTTTCAAATGATTTTAACTCTTGAGTTTTGGCTTCTTTAGTTTCACCACTTAGGCCTCTTTTTAAATCGGCTTCGATTGAGTTAAGTCTATTTTCCAATTCTTCGGCTCTATTAGCTTTTTCTTGGATTT
>JALREU010000176.1 GCA_023256705.1 Rickettsiales bacterium | reverse complement strand
GATACAATTGCCTATGTATTCTGAAATTCTTGGTTTCTCATGACCTTCTGTAAGGGCATCTTTACAAGCACTCTTATACTTCTTGATCTCTTCCAAGAACTTAACATTATCAACGTAGTGATTTGATTTCTTTTTTGGTTTTTATTTGTATTTTTTTTCAATTTTTAAATATTTTCGCGGATTAACAATTTGTTTTATAAATTAAAGTAAAAACTATTTTATAGACAATAAAGTTTTTTTTAGCTACAATTATTTATATTTTTATGTATTTTTATTTAAAATAATAATCTTATAGTTTTTAAGATGAAAAAAATTTATTTACCTAAATTAAAAAACAATTATCTGTTAAAATAAATAATAGAAATTAAATTTTAAACTACCAATTATTTTAACATAAATAAAATTAAATAAAATTAAAATTTTTAAAAAAATATGAAACTTAAGCAAAAACCAAAAAATTCTAAAAATTTAAACACTAAAAACGCCAAAAATATAAAATCAGCAAAAAGCTCCAATGCCCCTAAAATCAAGAGTAAAATCCAAGTAAAAGCCAAAGTAAAAACTAATCAAAAACCAAAAAATAAAGTAGAATCTAAGGTCAAAAAACCCATAATTAACCCAAAAACTTCTAAAAAAATTATCGAAAAAAAACCAATTGCAAAACCCCTAAAAAATAAAAATAAATCTCCAAAAATTATATCAAAAAAACCGCCAATAAAATTAACTCCTGCCAAAACCAAAACTCCACCAAAAAAAGTTCAAAATAGCAAAAAAACCATTGAAAATAAAAAACCCAAAGCTCCAAAAAAAGTTGAAGTTAAAATAAATAAAGTTGAGGTTAAGGCAAAGAAAGTTGAAGTCAAAGTAAAGAAAGTTGAAATTAAAGATAAAGATAAAAATAAAAAAAATCCAAAAATTTCCTCATCAAACAACTCAAACAATAATTTTGGTATAAATAGTTTTGTGGTTTATCCATCTCATGGTGTTGGCAAAATCATTAATATCGAAGAAAATATTATCGCCAATCAAAAGATTAATTGTTATCACATTTTTTTTGATAAAGAGAAATTATCCATTAAAATTCCTGTCAAAAATTCTGACAAATTTGGCATAAGACCACTATCAACAAAATCCAAAATGGAAGAAGTTTTATCGATTCTTCGCAGTGGCGTCAAAAAAATGAAAGGAATGTGGTCAAGAAGGGCGCAGGAATATGAAACTAAAATTAATTCTGGCGATATAATTATGCTTGCCGAAGTTCTTCGAGACCTTACTCGCGACATCGACGACTCCGAGCGGTCATATAGTGAGCGTATCATCTATGAAACAGCAATTTTTAGGCTGGCTTGCGAATATTCAGCAATTTACAATATTAATTTTGAAGATGCCAAAGAAAAAATTATCATAACCGCTAAAGATAAGCTGGAAAGCGATAAAAAATCTTCTTCAAAAGATGATGGATTTGATGATTTTGACAATCCAAAAAATAAGAAAGGCGATGATGAAGAGGAAGAAGAGGACGATGATGAGGAAGAGGAAGAGGAAGATGATTTTAACTATGAATATAATGAGGATGATAATTTTGATGACGAAGATGATGAAACTCCAAAAAAACGCAAAAAATAATATGAGCGCCATTCTTCAAACCATTGATATTTGTAAAAATTTCACCCAAGCCAACAATAAAATTGCTGTCTTAAAAAATATCAATTTAAAAATAATGCCCGCAGATTTTGTTTCCTTGGTTGGTCCTTCTGGATCTGGCAAAACAACTTTGTTACAAATTTGCGGATTGCTCGATAATCCAAGCTCTGGAAACATAATTATCAATGGCAAAGAAATGGCCAAATCTTCTGACAAAGTTCGCACCGAAATTCGTAAAAAACAAATTGGCTTTATCTATCAATTT
>JALREU010000175.1 GCA_023256705.1 Rickettsiales bacterium | reverse complement strand
AATTGTGGATTATAACATAAATCTAAAAAATTATTAATTTTAGATCGAACTTCTAAATATTCTGGTAAATATCTACCAGCTTGACGCATAATCCAAATTGGTGGTTTAGAATATGATTTTTTATCTTTTAAAATAGTAAATAATTTATTCATTATATTTAGATGTAATTAATAGGTGATGTTAATATCTTAATAAACATTTATTAACAAGTTATTAACAATTTTACCAACATTAAAATTATTGTAAATAAGGCATTTAATAAAGTTATTAACAATTTTAAAATGGTTAAAAAAAAGTTATTAACATTAATAAATTTGTTGATAAAATGTTAATATTGTTAATAAGTTTTTCTTTAAAAAAATATGTTTAATAAGTTGGGTTTTATTAACAAGTTATTAACATTTTATTAACATAGTTATTAACAATGGAAAAAATAATATTTAAAAAACTACAAGAAGCCTTTGAACCAGAGTTGTTGGAGGTTGTTAATAACTCTCATCTTCATAGCGGACATTTTGCTGTTGAAAATCCTCAGCATCATAATCAAACCCATTTTTTAGTAAAAATTTCGGCAAAATCTTTTACCAACAAATCAAAAGTTTCAATTCATCGCCAAATAAATAATTTACTTAAAGATGAATTTAAAAACGGTCTCCATGCTCTTGAAATAAAAGTTATATACTAAGCACAAAATTTATTTAGGTGATTTGGAGAATTGGTCTAATAGATATTAATTTAAATAATGATTTAGAAAAAATTTTAAAAAAAGATGTAGATTTGAAAAATATTAAAATCATTTACCAAGAACCTAAAACAGGCAATTTAATTGGTAAATTTGGTGGTGGATATTTTTGAAAAACCTATTTTTTATTCTTGGAATCAAGCAAAGAAATTTCTTTTTTTCTTTCTCTTTCTTCAATTTCTCTGTCAGTTAAATAAGCGGTTTTAACATGTTTAGAGTTCTTCAAAGCATCCTTATTAATCGATATTGATTTAATATTTTTTTGCGAAGGAATTTCAAACATTGAATCAAGTAAAATATTCTCAACTATAGCACGAAGACCTCTGGCGCCAGTTTTTCTTTCAATGGCGTTTTTGGCAATTTCATCAAGCGCTTCTTCTTCAAAATTTAGCTCGACCCTATCAAGATTAAATAATTTTTGATATTGTTTTACAATTGAATTTTTTGGTTCAACTAAAATTTGCTTTAAATCTTCTTTGGTTAAGCCGTCAAGAGGTGAGATGATTGGAAGTCTACCGACAATTTCAGGAATTAGACCAAATTTAATTAAATCATCAGGTTCAACATTGCGAAAAATATCTTTTCTTGCATAATCTTCTTTTTCTCTGACATCGGCGCCAAAGCCAATTGAAGAGCCAGCACCTCTTTTAGAAATAATTTTTTCTAAGCCCGAAAAAGCTCCAGCACAGATAAATAAAATATTTTTGGTATCTATTTGGACATATTCTTGCTGAGCTGATTTTCTGCCTGGCTGGGTTGGAACTGAAGCAACGGTTCCTTCGATAATTTTTAATAAACCTTGTTGAACACCTTCTCCAGAAATATCTCGACGGGAATTGTCTTCAACTTTTCTGGCGATTTTATCAATTTCATCAATGTAAACTATGCCTCTTTGGGTCTTTTCAATGTCATAATTAGCCGATTGTAATAGTCTAGAAATTATGTTTTCTACATCGTCGCCAACATATCCAGCTTCAGTTAATGAAGTGGCGTCAGCCATAGTAAAAGGAACATCTAAAATTCTTGCAAGTGTTTGTGCAAGAAGCGTTTTACCGCATCCAGTTGGTCCAATCATTAAGATATTTGATTTGGCAATTTCAACTCCATCTGAGCCTAAAAAAGTGTTGTCGATTCTTTTGTAATGATTGTAAACTGCTACTGCAAGAACTTTTTTGGCATGATCTTGTCC
>JALREU010000174.1 GCA_023256705.1 Rickettsiales bacterium | reverse complement strand
TTTTCTAATAAAGAAAAATCTTTGGTTTGCTTACTTCTATTATAATATTTGTCTAAAAATTCTAATTCCTGTTTATTTAAAGGCTTAACAATATCAGTGTTTAATTCCACATTTTGGGTTTGTGGATTTATTTTAACTTCGGCAACATCACTTTGAATATCTTTTTCAACCTTTTTAGCTAATTGGCTAAATTGCTTTTTTGATAATGTTGCACTTGCACCACCTAAAGCACCTGCCAATAAAGTTCCAGCACCAATATTCATTACACTTTCGCCAAGGGTTCTACTTTCCTGTGAGCCTTGTAATAAAATTTCGCTTCCAGTCATAGAAACTGCTCCAGCTCCAGCGGTTAAAGCAACACCTTTGACAAATTGCCCTGCCTTATATGCTTTGTAAGCACTACCGCCAATTGGTATAAGATTAACTGGACTTAGTAGACTAGCACCAACTCCCCAAGCTACACCACTCCAACCGCTATTTTGTAAAATTTCGGTGTTTCTAAATTCACGGTCTAAATGTTTTTTGTATAAGTCGGCATTTCTACGATTTTTGAATTGTAAGAAATTTTCAGCATAAGGGGCATAATCGGAATTATCAACCTCATCATTTATATAATCAATAATGTCGAAATCAGGGTCTTGTGGGTCAACCTCATTGTTGTAATTAAAACCGTTTTGGGCTTTGGCAATAAATGAACCTACTTCATTTTCCCTTTCCCAAGCGGCCTTAGCTATTTCACTTTGAGTAAATTGCTCTTGTGGTTTTGGTAAATATTGAGTTAAAAAAGGGCTTGCAGATTGTGGGTCTTCAGGTGTTCCATAAAAACCACCTGCAAGAAGGCTTTCGGCTTTTGCTTCTAAATAACCCTCTAGGGCATTTATTTTACCAGTATCGACATTTATTAATCTTGCATCATATGGCATCTAAAAACCCTCCATTCCAGAAATAGCAAATCTTCCTTTGCTACCCAATTTAACTGCTTTGCTAAAATCAGAAGTTTGGTTTCTATCTTCTAAAATTGCAAGCATTTCTTGTTGTGTTAATGGGTTTTTTCTTCCTTTACTATATTCTTCTTGTGATTTTTTGTAAAATTCAGTTTCTTGTATATTTGGGGTAAAAACCACTCGACGATTAAGAGCATCAAGCATAATATCCATTCTGCGATTGTTTCCTTTTTTTTGAGTTATATAATAAGATGGTTGTTTTGTTGCTATTGTGCTAGCTATTGGGACTAAACTATAATCCTTGTCAATAGTATCAAAATTTGGCAATAGGGTATGTTCGGCTACTTTTCCTGCAAATTGCCCTTTTATCCAAGAAGTATCACCATTATTATATTGTTTATAAAAGACTTCTGGTGCATATCTCATAACCTTTTTTTGCCCTATTTCTGTTGTGGTAAATTCATTTTTCATTTGGTTTTTGGCAAATTCAATTGAACCATCAATTGTTGCATTTTTATTATTAACAAATTGGTCTCTAACTATTTGTTCAAAGGTGGTTTTTAATCCATCTTCTATAACTGGGTTTCTTGAGAATAATGGATTATAATCACTTGCAAAACTTTTAAATTCGTTATCAATTTTCTTTGCAAAGTCCTTTTCGCTTGTTGCCTTTACTTTTGCCACCCTATCCATAGATTGGAATTTGCTAATCTCTTTTTCTGCATATTCTAAAACTTGTGCAGGAGGCAAGCCAGCATTTGACCTTTTTTTAATTTCCATAGCATAGCTAATATCATCGCTATTAAATTGATTTTGCAATCTTGGATTACTATCAATTAAATTTGCTATATTATTGGCGGTTTCTAATTTTTGTTGTGGAGTTCCTACATTTAATTGAGTTGACCAAATTCCTTTTACTTCGCTTGGAACAAAGCCAGTTTTGCTAATAAAATTCATAGAGGCAACTGTTGGGTCAATACCTTGCTTAGAGGTTTTTTGAATAACATTTTGGAAAGCTA
>JALREU010000173.1 GCA_023256705.1 Rickettsiales bacterium | reverse complement strand
ATATCGCCGCACAAGTCCTACAAATTCATTTGTTGCTCGCACAAATTCGCTTGTTGCGACGATTTCTGCTTCAACAATTGCTTCAGTAATATTTGCCATAATAATAATAATAATGTTATTTTTTAATTTTTACACTAAAATTTACTAACAAATTAGCTTGCATCTTATTTATTCAAATCTCAATACCATTTCAATTTTTATTATACAATTTATATGATCAAAATATTTAATTTAAAAGGATTTTCATTAATTGAATTATCAGTTGTTATTCTAATAATTGGCATATTGGTTGCAGGTGCAACACAAGGTTCAAGGCTAATCAATCAGATGCGCTTAGTTAGCGCCAGATCAATAACTCAGGGCTCTAGTATTGCCTCAATACAAGGTTTAGCTGCTTGGTGGGAATGTTGCGACGAAAAAACTTTTCTTGAAAACGAAGCTAGCAATAATTCTCTAATATCAACGTGGAACGATTTAAATCCCACATCTACATCTAAAATTAATCTTAACCAAAACATTGCAACCTCACAACCTATTTATATCAGCCCTTCTATAAATAACCTGCCAAGCCTACGCTTTGACGGCTCTGATCGCTTTATCACTAACAATTTTTTTAGCGAAACTTTTTCACTCTTTGTTGTTTTGAGAACTTCATTAGCTGGCAATGGTAACTCTACATCTCAAGCTTGGAGCGGATCTGCAATAATTGGAGCCGACACCCCAGGAACTGCTAACGATATTATCCCTTTGGCAATAGGTGGAGGGTTTATAAAAATATTTACGGGAAATTCAGAAACAACTTTAACATCGCCAATAACTATTAACGATAATAAGCCGTATATAATTTTTGCTAGTCGAAATATTACCAATGGTAACAGAACTTTAATGATTAATAACTCCAATCTAGTTACCGACAATCTTGGCGGAACTGTAGCTTTAAATTCAAGTCCGCAAGTTGGCATTGGAGGAGACTCAAATCTCGGAGCAACTGCCTTTACTGGTGATATTGGCGAAATAATAGTCTATAATCGTGTTTTATCAACTGAAGAACGAACCTCGGTAGCTCAATATCTTGCCAAAAAATACGCCATTAAGTTGTAAATATTATTAAATCTCAAATCCTTTAAATTCATTATTAAAATTTAAATTTTTATTCCCCATTTTTTACCAAGATATTTTTCAATATCAACTCGCTCGTCGTTTTTCAAATCACGATCATAAAAAATTATTTCAGCAATATAGCCATTTAAATATCGAGAGCGATTAGTACCATCAAACCATGAGGCAATATTGTGAGTAGTTGGAGTTTTAATCATACCACTTGGATTGCCAGCGGAAGTTCCAGCTCCCGATGTTGCGCCGTTAATATACAATGTCACTGAAGTTCCTCGATCAACAACTGAATAAATATAAGCTGTATTAGCTAAAACGCCGTTTCGATTGGCATAATGTCCTGTCGTATCATAACCAAGGTAAGAAGCTACACCAGTTGGAGAAGAAAGATTAGCCATTCCATCAAGCTGAAAATGAACCTTACCAAGCATCCAAGCGCTGTTAGCGTTAATTAAAACAGTGCAACAGCCTCCTGCAGAAACATTTGAGGCCGATATTACCAAAAAAATACTAGCCCTTAATCCTCCGATATTTTGAGTTGTGTCAAGATAATCATTGCCATCAAATTTCAAACAGGGTAAGCCATTTAAGAAATTTGCTGTGTATCTTGGTCTTTGAGTTCCAGATGATACTGCGTTATTTTTTGAAGTTGATTGTAAATTTATATCAAACCAAGTTGAAACCTCTAAACCATCTGAAGCTTCATTTAAATCAAAGCTTTGCTCCATTGTTGGTTCATACCACATAACTAAATTTGGAATAGATGAAACAGGTGATCCAAGGGTTTGAGATCTTGCAGATTGAAGCCTCATGGCATTAATCAATCTTGAGGACTGCGTAACCCCTGCCACTAA
>JALREU010000172.1 GCA_023256705.1 Rickettsiales bacterium | reverse complement strand
CCATTCGATATTTTAAGCGAAATGGAGAATGATGTTATTTCTTCAAACTCTAATCATAACTATAATGTAATTGCCGAAAAAACTACGGAAGTTGAAACTCTTTCTTTAGATGAAGCAATCATGAAAATGGATTTAGCAAATTTGCCGACCTTAGTTTTTATTAACAAAGATAGTGGTAGAATGAATGTGGTTTACCATCGTCGCGATGGCTTAATTTCTCATATAGATCCACAAATATAAACTTAAAAGCACCGACTAAAAGGGGGTAAAAAAATTAATGGAAGTAATAGTTCAAGGAAAAAATGGCCTAGAAATGGCAATTCGTGTCTTTAGAAAAAAGACTCAAAAAGAAGGATTGGTTAAAGAATCTCGTCGCAGAAATGAATTCGAAAAACCATCTAAAAAGATTAAAAGAAAGCGTGACGAAAGCATTTCTCGTAAGAAAAAAGCTCGCAAAGGCGAAACCGTTTATTAATCTAAATATTAAAACTAGGACTAATTAACTTAGTCCTAGTTTTTTTATTGTTAATAGAAAAGTTTTTGCAAATATTATTTATATATTTTTAAAAAAAATCCTCAAATTGAAGCCTACAATATTAAGTTTTTATCGTTTAATAGAAGATTTTGACGGCACTAAAGAAAAACTCGATGAAATTAACCAACTTCTTGACGAACACCCCAAATTCATAAATTTTACTAGAAATGACCAGCCTCTTCTTCATTTTGCTTGTCAAGTTAAGAAGCCAGAAATAGCAAAGATTTTAATTTAAAAAGGAGCCGATGTTAATCATGAATACCTAGGGATATTCGCCCTTGATGATAGCTTTTCAAAATGGACAGGATCAACTTTGTTGCTCGTTAATCGAAAATCAAGCCAATCCCGAAACCATAATTAGTAAAAATAATTCAATTTTATTTTTAGCTTACAAACAAAATAAAATGAATATTTTTGAAACTTTATTAAAATACGGAGCTAACCCTGATGTATATTTTGAAGAAAAAATAGCCATTTACAAAGCATATACTGATAAAAAAGAAAATGCTTTTGCATTATTGCTAGAAAATGGGGCCGATCCAGAAATTACATGTGAAGATGGTAAGACAATTTTATTAAATTCTTTTTTTAAATATTTAAAAAAAGGAGAGGATGATTATTTTAAAAGAATTTTTAAATTATTGATTGATCAAACAGATTACACAGATTGCAAACATAATGGATATCACCTTATATTTTATACCATTCGCGATGAAAAATATGATATGCTTGAACTTCTTTTGGCTAATGGCTTTAATCCTAATCAAATTAGCGAAGATGGATTATTGACACCTCTTCATCTTTCTGTTCAATTCAATGATGCCAAAGCCAATGAAATATTACTTCAATATGATGCTAATCCAAATCTAAAAACATTGCGCGGAACTAATAGTATTAAATCGGTAAATAATTGCCTCGACACTTTTCTTTTGGCTCAACAAAGATATAGAGGTCAATCATCACAAAACTTTTCTACTTGCGGTCAAGAAGCGCTTACACCAAGACAATCGCCATCGCAAACCACCACAACAAACCATGAATATCCTGAAAAATTAAATATGGAATTATTTAAAAGTGATAATATTGTTAATCCTAAAATCAATCAAAATCCTTATGACGCTATTTTTGATGAGCCTTCAATTTTACATGATTTATCGAGTGCAAAACACGAATATTCAACGCATTTTAATCCACCAAAATCAAAACCCGAAAATCCAAAATGCCAAGTAATTGTCCAAAAAAAACACCAACATTCGTGAAAAAACAAAATTAATCATTGCATAATTTTTTTTTGAATTCTAAAATTTAATTATACATATAATTTATATTTTAATATATGGACAGGTGGCTCTTGAGCGCCTGTTTCATTTGCGATTAAGCAAATGAAAAAAAATAAAATTAAACCGCTCGAAACGGATTTAATTAAATATATGGA
>JALREU010000171.1 GCA_023256705.1 Rickettsiales bacterium | reverse complement strand
AGAAGTTAGAGAAAATAAAGGTTTAGCATATTCTATATACAGTTTTATCAGTAGTTATAAAGACTCAGGTATTTTTGGTATATATTGCGGAACTACTCCTGATAAATGTCAGAAGATGATTAATATTCTTAGTAATGAAATTAAAAAAATTTGTGAAAAAATTAACGAAAATGAGTTAGTAAAAGTTAAAACTCAATTTAAAGCTAGTTTAAAAATGGCAAAAGAAAGTACCAGTAAAAGAATGCAAAAAATTGGCTCAGAGATTTTGATTTTTAATAAAATCTTTTCTGATCAAGAAATCATTGAAAAATTTGAAGATATTACTGTAAAAAATATTAAGGATGTGGCTTTAAAGGTCTTTTCAACCAAGCAAACCAAAGTGGTGATGGGTGAATTAAAAAAAGCTAAAATTAATTCTTAGATTTTTTAGAATTAGTTTTTGCGTCTAAATCTTTAATGAATTTTTGCATAGATTCGATTTTTTCTTTAGAGGCAACTCCATCGGTAATCCATAAAATATCGCCTTCCTTATTGATGATTGCAACATAAATTCTATCTCCCTTCATTTGCATTATGTTAAAAAATTCATCGCGATTGGTATAGACGGTAATAGTTCTTTTTCTAGCGATTTCATTTTGAATGCCAAAACGCATACCATTATTGACCCAAGCTCTGGAAAATGTTGATAATTCGTAAATTAAAGGGACTTCATAAAATTTAATATCTGGATTTTTGGCAATAATTTCATCGGCAACGCCAATCCAAGTGTTAATAGCTTCTTGATGCTCTCTTTCAAAGCCAATGGCAACAATATTTAATTTTCCTGCAAAACTATCTGGAAGTAATTGTTTATTTCCATTTAAATCGATGCCAGTTAATTTAGGAAATTTCTTTTCACCCAAATTAAGGATTTTTGAATTTTCTCCAGATCCAATGAAGCAAGAAGAGAGTAAAAGTAAAGACATAATTACAAGAAGATTTTTCATATTTATTTACGATATTTTAAGTTAATTAGACTCAAGCAGGCTTCAACTGCAAAGCCTCCCTTATTAAGCTTGTTTAAATTGGCTCTTTCTTCAGCTTGTTCATAATTTTCGGTAGTTATAATACCGTTTCCAATTGCTAAATTTTTGCTAATACCGAGATTCATTAAGCCTCTGGCACTCTCATTGCAAACAATTTCGTAATGCGAAGTTTTGCCTCTAATTACGCAACCAAGAGCAACAAAGCCTTCATATTCAGGATGCTGATTTGGAACATTGATATTTGCTAAAATTGAAATTGCCGAAGGAATTTCAAGCGCACCATTAACAGTGAATATATCGTAATCAAAATTATGTTGTAAGATTTTTTGAATAGCCCCATCTAAAAGCATTTTTGATAAATCTTGATAAAAGACCGATTGAATAATGGCAATTTTTTTTGTTTTATTTAGCATTTTTAATTGTAATTTTATATGTAAAATTTATTCTTTTTTAAAGAACAAAATTATTTATATTTCAATGACAAATATTTTCAACCTTTTTTTATTTTTATTATTGCTTTGGATTGTTTTTATGATTTCAAGCAACAAATTTTCTTACGGCTTTGTCATGTTTGGAGTTTTATCTTCAGTAATAGTCGCTTTCAGCTCTTATCAGCTAAAATTATTTGATAAAAAAAGTGAACTTTTATATTTAAGTATTGGATTTTACAAGCATTTTGTTAGTTTATATTTTAAAAATTTTTGGCGAAGTTTCTATGTTTTATATAATATGGCAACCTTTGGCAAAACATTTCATCCAACTATTCGCTATATCAATTTAAAAGAAAATTATAAATTTAATCATGCCTTGTTAATTGCCACCATCAATATGAATTGCGGGCTTTTTGCCATTAATATTGCTAACAATAAAATCGCTGTTCACTGCGTTAATGATAGATATTTTTTTGCTTTTGATTTATTAAAATATACTATAAATTTGAATAATGTAAATGATGATAATTTAATTTAACTATATGGAAATTT
>JALREU010000170.1:1753-2027 GCA_023256705.1 Rickettsiales bacterium | reverse complement strand
ATCAAATTCCTAACCTTGATTATACAGCTAAAGATTTAATATACATATCGCGAAATAGGGCTCGACTTAGAAAGAATCTTAACGAAAAATCTTTCCAAAAAGAACTCCATAAAAGAGGTTTTAAAACTGTTGTACTTGAAGATATTTCTTTTAAAGAGCAGGTTGCAACTTTCTTTAATGCCAAATTTATTATAGCGACTCATGGAGCTGGGTATACAAACCTAATTTTTTCAAACCAGAAATTGCATTTTTTAGAAATTTTTTCCAAAAAATA
>JALREU010000170.1:0-1743 GCA_023256705.1 Rickettsiales bacterium | reverse complement strand
AGCAAAGATTATCTTAGAATTAGCAAAATTCTTAATCTAAAGCGCTACGAATATAGAGAAAATAATGAATTTATGTGGCAAGCATTTTATTTGAATATTAAAAAAATCCTTCCGCAAATCGACAAAATTTTGCACGAACTTGAAAAATTTTAAGTATGAAATTTGTTGATAAATTCAAAAATAACACTCGAGCTTATTATTCGTTAATAATTTTTGTTGGAATTTTTTTGCTAACAATTTTCGCTGAATTAATCGCTAACGATAAGCCTTTATTGGTTCGTTATAAAAACGATTTTTATTTTCCAATTTTTGAGCAAATATCCGAACAAAAATTTGGCGGTGAGCTTAAAACTTCGGCAGATTATGCTGATCCGTTCGTTCAAGATTTAATTAATCAAAATGGTTGGATGATATTTCCGCCAATAAAATTTTCGTTTGATACCATCAACTTAAAATTAGAGGGGCGAGCTCCTTCGAAACCTTCTTTTACTAATATTCTTGGCACTGATGATCAGGGGCGAGATGTTTTAGCTCGTATAATTTATGGCGTTAGAATCTCGTTACTTTTTGGTTTAATGTTGAGTTTTTTTTCATTAATTATCGGGATTTTTTTGGGCTCAATCCAAGGTTATTTTGGTGGCAAAATCGATTTATTTTTGCAGAGGTTTATCGAGATTTGGTCGAGTCTTCCAGTGATGTATTTATTGATAATTTTCTCATCAATTATTGTTCCAAGCTTTTTTAGTCTCCTCGTTATAATGCTTGCATTTAGCTGGATTGGTGTGGTTTCTTATGTTCGTGCAGAATTTTTGCGCTTGAGAAATTTTGATTTTATACGAGCTGGCACAGCTTTGGGAGCCTCGCATTGGCGAATAATTTTTTTACAAATTCTTCCAAACGCCTCGCCGATTATTATCGCCAACTTGCCGTTTTTATTAGCTTCTTCAATTACCACCATAACCGCTTTGGATTTCTTGGGATTGGGTTTAGCAGTAGGTTCACCATCGCTTGGCGAATTGTTATCGCAAGGAAAAAACAACCTTAGCGCTTATTGGTTAGGTATTTCAGGATTTTTCATTACTACGTTGTTGTTAACAATTTTAGTTTTTATAGCCGAGGGCCTTAGAGATGGTTTTGACAATCGCAAATAAAACTAGACTTTTAGAAGCCAAAAAATATCATTTTTGAAAATCCCCAACTAACAAATTAACAAAAATTATCTCAAAAATGCCAATCGAAATATTAATGCCCGCGCTTTCTCCCACAATGAAAGAAGGTAACCTCGCAAAGTGGATTAAAAAAGAAGGTGATAAAATTAAAGCTGGTGAAGTTATAGCTGAAATTGAAACCGATAAAGCAACCATGGAAGTTGAAGCGGTTGATGAAGGCATCTTGGGCAAAATTTTAGTTCAACACGGAACTGAGAATGTTGCGGTAAACTCATGTATCGCCCTGATTTTGGCTGATGGCGAGGATAAAAAAGTTTTAGATTCTTATCAAGTTTCAAGCAATCAAAATATTTCCAATGTTGGAACTAAAAATGATTCTTCAAAATCAAGCTCTCCAATCAAAAACGATAAAAATAATGTTGTCGAAAAAGTTGTAATTCTTGAAAAAACTTAGGACGCCAACATAGTTAAGGCGAGCCCCTTAGCGAAAAGAATCGCTAAAGATGAAGGTGTTACACTTTCCTTGATAAATGGGTCGGGTCCGCATGGCAGAGTTGTCAAAGACGACGTGATC
>JALREU010000016.1 GCA_023256705.1 Rickettsiales bacterium | reverse complement strand
TTTTTTGATATTCTTTGCTAAGCTCTTTTTCGGTTTCCATTTCCACTGGCAAGCCGTGAGTATCCCAGCCGAACCTGCGTTCAACTTTTTTGCCCTTCATGGTTTGATAGCGGGCGAATAAATCCTTGATGAAGCCTGTAAGAAGGTGGCCATAATGCGGAAGACCATTGGCAAAAGGTGGTCCATCATAAAACACAAATTCGTTCTTTTCATCGTGATGATGTCTACAATTGCTATGCTCCTTTAAAGCACAGCTATCAATGACAGGAGAGGTGTTGTCTTCGTCAAGTTCTTCGTTAAAATTACGAATGGCGATGGATTTTTCGAAGATTTTTTGCTCTTGCCAAAATTTTAGTATTTCCTCTTCCATTTTAGCAAAATCAAGATTTTGATTGGCCTGTGGATAAAATTTATTTTTATTCATCATTGATTGAAAAATATTTAAAAAAAAGATTTTAATTTATGAAATTTTTTATTATAATATTATTTTACCAACAAGTTATAAAAATACATTTGTTTTTTTAAAAATTTTTAAAATCATGAAAAAAATCAATATTGCCATAGCTGGGCTTGGCACTGTAGGCACTGGAGTCTACAAAATTATCCAAGACAATAAAGATTTGTTTGCTTTGCGTTCAAATTTAATTGTCGAAATTGTTGCGGTGAGTTCAAGAAGTAAAAAAGATTATCTAGATCCAAAAATTCGCTTTTATGAAAATCCTTTGCACCTTGCCCAAGATCCAAAGGTCGATATTGTTGTTGAGTTAATTGGTGGTTGCGACATCGCCAAGGATTTAATTCATAGTGCTTTAAAAAATAACAAAAAAGTCGTTACTGCCAATAAAGCTTTGCTTGCCTTACATGGCGCTGAAATTCAATCATGGGTCGATAAATATCAAGGCTATATTGCTTATGAATCGGCTGTAGCTGGAGCTAATCCAGTAATTAAAGCGGTTCGCGAAAGTTTTGTGGCCAATGAAATTTCTGAAATTTATGGAATTTTAAATGGCACTTGTAATTTCATTTTAACCAAAATGAAAAACGAAAAACAAGATTATAAAATTGCGCTTGATGAAGCGCAAAAACTTGGCTATGCTGAAGCCGACCCAACTTTCGATATAAAAGGCAATGACAGCGCTCACAAAATCGTTTTACTTTCTGCACTTGCTCAATCATCGCTTCCAGACTACGAAAATAGCTATGTTGAAGGCATTGACCAAATTTCCATTCGAGACATTAACTTAGCTGATGAATTTGGTTATAAAATTAAATTACTTGGCATTTTTAAAAAATTAGGCGATAAGGTTCAACAAACCGTTTATCCTGCCTTGATTAAAGCTAATGAAAAAATTGCTCAAGTTGACGGTTCATATAATGCACTTCTTTCTAAAGGCTCAAACTTTGAATATAATTTAATGATTGGTCGAGGAGCTGGTGGCTTACCAACTGGTTCGGCGGTAGTTGCTGATATTATTGATATTGCTTGTGAACGAAATCAAAATTTTCTATTTAATGCTGATTCGGTTAATTTAAAAAAACCACAAATCATTAAAATCAATGAAAGAGTGGGGCAATATTTTATTACCTTTTCTTTTGACAAAAATTCAATTTCTAAAAATAATATTTTGGATGAGGTTTTTGCTAATCGTTTAAAAATTGATAAGGTAATTTATCAAATTGACGAAAATTTTCCAGAACAAAATATGGTTATTGTTGCAATCATAACAGGCTCACATCAAGAAAAGCAAATAATTGATGCGCTAGAAATGGTTGATAAAAATCATATCAAAAACTTAAAGTTTATCCGCATTGAACAAACCAATTTTTAATTATGTCTGATTTTATTTTAGAAATATATAGCGAAGAAATTCCAGCAAAGATGCAAAAAACTGCTCTTGAGAATTTTGATAAAATTGTCAATGAGGTTTTAAAAAAGAGCAATTTGAATTATCAACCAAACGACTTGAAATCATATATTTCTTCAAATCGTTTAGTTTTTTCATTAAAAAATATTCAAGATTTTCAATTGCAACAATCGCAAAGAAAAATTGGCCCAAAAGCCGATGCCGATCCAAAATCGATTGAAGGTTTTGCCAAGTCGATGGGCTTATCTGGCGCTTCGGATTTAAAAATCCATGATGGATTTTATGTTTTTGAAAAGCCTCAATCTAAAACTCCAACTGAAGAAATAATTAAATTGGCATTGCCAACTATTTTGTTAAAAATGCAAAATATCTGGGCCAAAACCATGGTTTATAATGTGGCAAATGATTTAAAATTTAAATGGATTCGCCCGATTCGTGCGATTTTGGCGCTTTACAATGAGAAAATTATTGATTTTTCTTTTGCCCATCTCAATTCAAACAACAAAACTTTTGGCAAGAATTTACAAATTATTGAAATAAAAAATGCTTCAACTTATCAAGAAGTTTTGCAAGAAAATCATATTATCATCGACCAATTTCGTCGCAAAGAAATTATTTCCAATCAAATTGCCAAAATTTTAAAAGAAAAGCAAATTACTATTAATATTAACTTCTTTCAATCCAATTTTTTTGAAGAATTAGTCGGTTTGGCTGATAATCCAACGGTTTTGGTTGGAAAAATTGATAATATTTTTCTAGAACTTCCGCATCAAGCTTTAAATATAACTTTGCAACATAATCAAAAATATATTTGCACCAATGATTATGATGGAAATTTTTCGCCTTATTTTTTATTCATCTGTAATTGTGAAGTGGGCGAACATAATCAAGAAAAAATCATTCGCGACAACGAAAAAATCATGCGAGCAAGGCTTAATGATTTAAAATTTTTCATTGAGGAAGATTTGAAAAAGCCTTTAATTAATTTTAAAGAAAATCTGGTAAATGTAATTCAGCACCAAAAAATTGGCAATATGGCTGAAAAAATTTCTCGATTCAAAGAAATGGCAAAATTTTTATCGGTCTTCACACCGCATTGCGACATTAATTTGATTGATAGGGCGGTGGATTTGTCAAAGGCTGATTTATGCACTAAGGCGGTTGCTGAAATGCCCGAATTGCAAGGTTATTTCGGCAGTTTTTATGCAAAAAAACAACTCGAAAATCATAAAATTGTTGAAGCAATTTATGAACATTATTTACCAATTGGTGCTAATTCAGAAGTTGCAAAACAAGCGCTTGGCATAACTTTATCAATTGCCGATAAAATTGATAATATTGTGGGTTTCTTTTTGGTAAATGAAAAGCCATCAAGCTCGCGTGACCCTTATGCATTGAGGCGCTACGCCCTTGGCATTATCAGAACTTCGCATCAGCATAATATTGCTTTTCCGATTCGAATTTTAGTGGAACGCTCTTTAAAAACTTTTCCGCCAAAAATGTTAAAAAATTATTTATCTCCAAATAAAAAAGATTTCTTTGTTTTAAAGAAAAATTTAATTGAAGAGATTGTTAAATTCATCATTGAGCGTCTAAAAATTTATCTAAAAGAGCAAGAAAATGTTCGCCCAGATATTTTGCAAATGGTACTAAATGACTATATCGACAACCTTGACAAACACAAGATGGTCGATGTTTTATATCTAATCAAAAAAATCAAATTCCTCAATGAATTTATAAATAACGAAAATAATAAAAACCTAATTAGCCTCTATAAAAGATCGGCAAATATATTGTCAATTGAAGAAAATAAGGACAAGAAAATTTATCAAGGACGACCTTCGATTTTAGGTTTTAAGAGTAAATATGAAAGATTACTTTACCGCAGAATCAAGCAGGTTTCTAAGCCTTTCCACAAGCTAGTCTCTAAGGCAGAATTTGAAAAAGCTTTAGCTTTACTTGCAATTATTGAAGTGCCGTTAACGCATTTTTTTGATCATATTGTGGTCAATGATATTGATAACAACACCAGAGAAAACCGTTTGATTTTACTCGCCCTAATTCGTGAATTATTTAACGATATTGGCAATTTATCGAAAATTGAATTATAAATTTATGCTTTTGTCCAATTATTTCATTCCAACTTTAAAAGAAAATCCAATCGATGCCACTGTAGTTTCGCACCAGCTTATGGTTCGCGCTGGCATGATTCGCCAGACTGCGAGTGGAATTTATTCATGGCTACCGCTTGGCCTTCGGGTTCTTCGTAAAGTTGAAAATATCATTAAAACCGAAATGGACAAAGCGGGAGCCCTTGAGGTTTTGATGCCCACTATCCAGCCCGCAGAATTATGGATTGAGTCGGGTCGCTATGATGCTTATGGCAAGGAAATGCTTCGCATCAAAGATCGCCATGACCGCGATATTTTATATGGACCCACCCATGAGGAGGTCATCACTGATTTGTTTCGTAAAAATATTAATTCTTACAAGGATTTGCCAAAAAATTTCTATCAAATTAATTGGAAATTTCGTGATGAAATCCGCCCAAGATTTGGTTTGATGCGTGGTCGTGAATTTTTGATGAAAGACTCATATTCATTTGACATCAATGAAGAAAACGCCAAAAAAACTTACGACTTAATGTATCAAACTTATTTTAAAATTTTCATAAAAATGGGTTTGCAACCAATTGCTCTTCGAGCCGATACTGGAGCCATTGGCGGGGATTTGTCTCATGAGTTTCATATTTTGGCGGATGTTGGCGAGAGTGCAATTTATTACGACAAAAAACTTGATGAAATTTATCAACAAGAATTATTTCATAATCAGCAAAATTCGGGCGACCAAGACGATATTATCGCTCTTTTAAAAGGTGGGCAGGAATTTGAAAATATCAATATTGACATCAAAAAATTGCAATCAATTTATGCGATGGCCGATGATTTACATTCACAAGAAAACTGCCCAGTTGCCAAAGAAAATATTATTGCCAAAAGAGGGATTGAAGTTGGTCAGGTTTTCAATTTTGGATTGAAATATTCTAAAGCAATGGAAGCTTCGGTAATGAGTGCCTCGGGCGAAAAAATCTATCCAAATATGGGTTCTTATGGCATTGGCGTTTCAAGGGTGGTGGCAGGTGCGATTGAAGCTAATCATGATGAAAGAGGCATTATTTGGCCAAAACAAATTGCTCCTTTTGAAGTGATTTTGATTAACATAAAAAGCGGTGATGAGCTTTGTGACAAAGCCTGTGAAGTGATTTACGAAAATTTGCAAAAATACAATGTCGAAGTTTTATATGACGACACCAAAAATTCGATGGGACAAAAATTGGCAGTTGCCGATTTGATTGGTGTGCCATATCAAATTATAGTCGGACCAAAAACTTTGTCAAACAATCAAGTTGAAATTAAAAATCGCCGAACTGGAGAAAAATTTTTAGTAGATATAAGTAAGGTTTTATAGTCTAGCCAAATTTATTTATAAAATTAAAATATCTTAAAATTCCATAGTGAGGTTGGCTTTAAAGGCTCGAACTGAACCGGGTTGGATATTGTTGTTATTGTGGGCGGTGAGGTGGTATTTTTTGTTAAAAATATTTTCCACATTTAATTGAGTGCGAATTTTTGAATTAAGGTGATAATAAATTCCGCCATCAATTCGGTTAAATCCTTTAATGCGCACGCTGTTATCTACCGAAGCGAATTGACTTGATTGATTAATGAAGCCCAAGGCCAAACCATATTTTTGGTCGATGTCATATTTTCCCCAAAGCGAAAATTTATTTTGTGGAGTAAGTGCTAGTTTTTTACCTTTTTTGGCGCTTGCAGTGTCGCTGGTGATTTCGGCTTTAAGATGTGAGAAGCCGGCAATTATGTTGAAATTTTTGTATATTTCGCCTTGAGCTGAAAGCTCCAAACCTTTGGTGCGAGAGGCTCCAGATAGAACAAACAAGCCAGTTCCTGCTGGGTCATTGGCTCTGGTGTTGGTTCTGTCTAAAATAAAAAAGGCGCCACTAATATTAAATTTTTTGGTGAGATCAATTTTAGAGCCAATTTCATAATTTTGTAATTTTTCGGCTTTTAAAGTTTTTGACTTTGCATCAAGTTCATTAAATTGGTCGCCCGCACTTGGTAAATAAGATGTGCTAAAGCTGGCATAGTTGGAGATATTAGATTTTGGTTTAAAAATCAAAGCCAATTTCGGTGAAATTAAATTTTGCGAATTTTCAAATTTTTGATGATTAAAATTGTCATTTAAAATAATTTTAAAATTGTCTAATCGCACGCCAACATTGGCTTCAAAATATTTATTAAAAATCAAATTATCCTGTAAATATCCTGCAAGAATTCTAACATTATTTTTATTTTTAATATTGGTTTGATAAGAAACTGACGATGAAATAATATCATCAAAAACAGAAACATCAAGGCTTGAAGCACCACCATTAAATATGCCATTTCTTCTTTCCAATTTTGAGGCTTGATGAGAAATTTCGGTGCCAATTAATAATTCATGCTTTATGTTTTTGGTGGTGAATTTACTTATAAAATCAGTTTGGTTGGTGAAGTTAAGGCGAGTTTGGTCGTTATCGTAAGACGCCAATTTAAATTTAAAATTATTGTCAACTGCACTATTTGGATAAGAATTTTTGTAATATTTATCGTAATTGCTTAAGCGTGTATGATTTTTAATTTTAAAATCCTTATTAAAATCATGATTTAATGTGGCAAAGGCGCTATTTACTTCAGTTTTTGAGCCATATTGATCAGGGCTGCCAAAAAATTTATTTGAGCGAATTGTAAGTGGTGAGCCGTTTTTTGAAGGCAAACCGCGGTCATTGAAGCGATTATCATAAAAATATTCATAACCAACTTTTAAGTCGGTTTTTTGACTTAAAATTATGGTTGCCGTTGGGTTGATGCCATATTTTTGCATATATCCGTAATCGCGGAAGGTTTTAGAATTTTCGTAGACACCATTAATTCTAAAATTAAATTTATCATTGATTTTTTCAGAAATATCACCCTCGAAACGATGATTTTCAAAGGATCCGCCACTTACACTTACTTTACGAATTTTGTCGCCATTGGCAAATTTTGAAACTCGATTAACTAAGCCACCAGAGCCACCTCGACCAAATGCCAAGGCGTTTGGACCTTTTAAAAACTCAATTTGTTCGATGTTGTAAAAATCGCGAAAATATTGGGCATCATCGCGAGCGCCGTCTAAAAAGAAATCGGCCGTAGTGTCATTGCCTCGAATCGAAACTTGGTCGCGATTGCCTTCGCCTTGCTTGACAAAAAACCCCGGAACATAACGCGAAGCCTCCTCAAGATTAACAATATTTTGGTCTTGAATTTGTTTGCGTCCAACCACTGAAATACTTTGTGGAGTGTCATTTAGTGCTTTATTAATTTTTAGCGAGCTCGATGAATTAAAATTTTTGTAATCATTATTTTCATTAGTGGCAGTGACGGTTATTTGCGGAAGGGTAGAGGAAGAAATTATGTTGTTTAGAACTGGTTTTGAAGAAATATTTTTTTTGGCAAAAATATTGTTAGTTAAAATAAGATTTAAAAATAAAATTTGTAAAATTAACCAAAAAAATTGTGGAAATTTGCGAAGAATTAACATAAAAAATAAGAGAAAAAAATCAATAAAATAATAAAAACTACTTTTAATAAAATTTTTTATAAAACCAGTAAAATAGATATTTCAAATGGTTCTGAAATTAAAAAATCATTGCAATAATGATTATCATATTAGATAACGCAAATATTTTTTTCAAGATTTTTTTTCGCGATAATTATTTTTTTGATTTTTTCTTTAGGCGAAATTTTTTTAAAATTTCTAAATCAATATATTCAAGAGCTTTGATGTTGGTGGATTCTAATTTTATTTTTGGAGCAAATCCAGCTTCGTAAGCTTCAAGCCAACGCAAAGCACATAAGCACCAAAAATCTCCTGCTTTTAAGCCCGGAAAATTATATTGTGGATTTGGTGAAGATAAATTATTTCCTCTAGATTTTGTAAATTCTAAAAACTCGGTTGTTACTTGAGCGCAAACCACATGAGTTCCGCTATCTTGAAAATTTGTATGGCAATATCCATCGCGAAAAAATCCAGTGAGTGGATCAAAACAACAAGGCTGAAGTGGTTTATTTAGAACATTTAATGCCGAAGTTTTTTGATTTGCTTTTGGAATTATTGTCATATTTTGTGCATGAATTAAGGTTGGTGATAAAAAAATAATTATAGTAAAAAAAATTTTATAAAATTTAGTTTTTTTTGGCATTTTTTTTGGAATTTTTACATTTATCGGAGCAGAATTTTACATGTTCCCAGTCTCGTTGCCATTTTTTTCGCCAAGCAAAAGGTCGGTTGCAAAATTCACAAATTTTTTGTGGTAAATTTAATTTTTTGTGGGTCATTCACTTTCTTTTTTTGGCAGTTGTTTAAAAGCTTCAAGAGCCTTATGCCTTGATTCGTCGATATTTACAATTGGATGAGGGTAGGTTTTGCCTAAAATTATCCCAGCTTTTTGTAAAATTTCGCTTGAGGCTTCCCATGGTTTATACAAATATTTGCCTGGCAAATTTTTTAATTCAGGAACATATTTTTTGGTATATGCACCATCTTCATCAAATTTTTCTCCTTGCAAAACTGGATTGAAAATTCGAAAATACGGCGCCGCATCAGCACCGCTTCCAGCTACCCATTGCCAGCTTGCCACATTACTTGCCAAATCAGCATCAACCAAGCAATCAAAAAACCAATCCTCGCCAACTCGCCAATCAATTAGTAAATTTTTTACTAAAAACGAACCAACAATCATGCGCACGCGATTATGCATATAGCCAGTTTGCCAAAGTTCACGCATGCCAGCATCAACTATCGGATAACCGGTTTGCCCGCGTTGCCAAGCCTTAAGATATTTGGCGTTATGTTGCCATGAAAAATTATCGAATTTTTCATTTAGATTTTTTTTGGTAATTTTTGGAAAATGATAAAGTAAATAATATGAAAATTCTCGCCAACCAAGCTCACTTAAGAAGTGATCCAAGTTTTTTTCACCTGCTTTTTCTTGATAATTTTCTTTTGTATAATACCAAATTTGTTGAGGTGAAATTTCGCCAAAATGCAGGTGAGGCGATAGTTGTGAGACTTTTTTTAAATTTGGAAAATCTCGACCAATTTTATAATTACTCAAATCATTCTTTACAAAATTTTGCATTTTTTTATAAGCATTTTCTTCGCCGATATGCCAATATTCTTGCATAATTTTGTCCCATTTGATTTTTGGTAAAAGCTTTAAATCATCAAGCAAAACAGAATTGACCTTGTCGTGATATAAATTTAAACCGCGGGCTTCGTTGCTTGGTTTTTTTGGAGGCAAGGCATTGAGCAAGCAACCTTTACGATAAAAGTGAGTGAAAACCTTGTAGGGGGTTTTATCATCCTTTAAAACTTCAAGAGGTTCCCAAAGAAGCGAGCCATTAAAACTTTCAACTTGCAGGTTTTTTTCTCTAAAATGTTTTTTTATTTCAGTATCTTTTTTTATCAAAAGCGGTTCATATCTTCGGTTCCAAAATATTGCCTCGACCTCATGATTTTTGATGATATTTTGTAAAATCTTTAGTGGTTCGCCTTGATAAAAATTTAATTTATTATCCAAAGATTTGTTTAAAGATTGAAGCGAGTGGTGAAGCCACCATTTGCTGGCCGAGCCAATTTTTCGACCCTCGTCAATTTCATTATCAAAAATATAAATCGGCATAATTTCGCAATTATTTTTTTTAGCGAAATCATTGCAATTATTCAAGGCAGGATTGTCAGATAATCTCAAATCTTGGCGAAACCACATTATAATTTTTTTCTTCATAAATTTTTCTTGATAATTAATTATTTTTATTTAAATAAATTTATATAGATTTTTTAAATTTAAAACACCTATTTATGACTTTTAGAGATACTTCTAGATTAACCACTTCGCTAATAAATATTTCTAGATTAACCATTCCGCCCGTTTTGGCTGAAAATATAAGGAGATTTGCTGAAGATATTGTTCCAGTAAATGCCAAGCCCAGAAGAAATTTAGAGTGGCAAGATATTCTAAGATATCAGCCTAAATTTATTAAAATGGTTAAAAATCATCCTGAATTTACCCATCATTTAGCTCAAACTTTGGCTGAAAAATCTAAAATAATTTATTTGCAGGGTTTAAATATGCCATCGGTTGATTCAAATGTAATTCCACAAACCAATCATATTACTGATTCAGAAATGATTGGCAATCGGGATGTGGCAATCTGTAAAATTTCATCATCAATGCTTTTAGGATTGCTGGTTAATACTAATAAGAAAGGAAAAGTATTTCAAACAGTTTATCCAACCGACGAATCGAAAGGAAGTAATACAAAATTTGATGGAGATAGAGAATTGCTTTGGCATAATGATGGGTGGAATAAGGGAGTTGATGAATTGACTATTTTGGTTGGAGTAAAAGGGCATGAAGCAGTTAAAACTAAAGTAATTTTGGCTGAAACAATCATCGATTATTTTAAAAAAAATGGCAAGGAAGAAGAGTTGAAATATTTAATGTGCATAACTACGATTGCCGAACATCCGCAGGATTTTGATTTTGTACATGAAAAAATTATTGACCCCGAAACTAATGAAATAAGGTTTGCAAAATATGGTTGTTTTGGTTATCATCAAAATGATGCAAAAGTTTTAAATGCGATAAAATTATTGCAACAATATCTTGAAGAAATTGATCCTGATTTTTCTGAGTCTTTACAATCAGGAGATATGCTGATTTTACAAAACAAATATGGGCTTCATGCCAGAGAAACTTCGCAAATTATTGGTACGAGTCAAAGAATGTTATTGAGATCAAGAGTGTATGGAGGCGAAGATGGTTTAAGAGAATCATTGCCAGATGGAATGGTTAGCATGGCTAAAACTGAAGGATTGAAAGGTAAGGAAGGTTTAGGAAAATAATTTTATTTAAAAGAGTTGGTAATTGTTGCTATCTTTGAATAATTTCTTGATTTTGGCTTTTTAAATTTTGATTTAAAACAAATTTAAAATCGTAAAAGAACTTTAATTTTTGAAATTATTTTAAAGAAGTGGAGATTTAGAAAAATCATGTTAATTTTAGAGTTAAGATTTAACCAAAAAAATTAACATAATGACCTTAAAAATTGAAAATCTTTGCATAAAATTCAGAAAAAACGATGGCAATTTTCAAGAAATTATTCGGGATTTTTCTTTAAATTTATCATCACAAAAAATTACTGCATTAGTTGGTAAAAGTGGCTCTGGTAAGTCTCTAATCGCTCTTTCTATTTTAAAATTATTGCCTAAAAATGCCGAAATCTCTGGAAAAATTTATTTTGATAATCAAGATTTGTTAAAATTAAATGACAAAAATTTACAAAAAATTCGTGGAAAGGAAATCGGTTTTATTTTTCAAGATCCAAACACTGCATTGAATCCGCTTCACAAAATTGGTAAGCAAATTGGCGAGGCAATTTTGATGCATCAGCCAAAAACTTCTAAAAAAACATTAAGATTAAAAATTGAAAATTTAATGAAAGAAGTTGGTCTTAGTTCTTTGATTGATAGGGTCAATGACTATCCTCATCAATTATCGGGCGGGCAAAAACAGCGGGTAATGATTGCCATTGGGATTGCTAATAATCCACAAATATTGATTGCCGACGAGCCAACTACGGCACTTGATAAAAAAATCCAAAGCGAAATTTTGGAATTATTAAAAAAACTTTCAATCGCTCGTAAAATGTCGATTTTATTGATTAGCCACAATAAAGCGGTGGTGGCAAATTTGGCGGATGAAGTGATAATGATTGGCGATAATTCGGAGCATTTGCATTTGTCAAATCGAATTGATTTTGTGAAAAAAAATAATAATGAAGAAATTTTGGTGGTGAAAAATTTGTCAGTTAAATATAAAAATCATGAGGTGCTAAATGATATCAATTTTACCTTAAAAACAGCCGAAAATATTGGTATTATTGGCGAAAGTGGCTCAGGTAAATCAACTTTAGCTTTGGCTTTACTTAATTTAATACCAAGTGTTGGTGAAATAAATTTTGCTGATAAAAAAAATTGGCAAATAAATGCAATTGAACTTCGAAAATCTATTCAGATTTTATTTCAAGATCCTTTTTCAAGTTTGAATCCGCGAACAAAAATTTTCGATATAATCGCCGAAGGTTTAATTATCAATGGTTCGTTAAATTATTTGCAAAAAATATTTAATCTGACTTCGCCTAGCTTTAAAGAATATTTAAAAAATCAGGTTGAAGACATAACCAAAAAATTGCAATTACCTCTTTTTTTGCTGGAATTATTTCCGCATCAACTCTCAGGAGGTCAAAGGCAAAGAGTGGCTTTGGCTCGTTCGCTAATTTTGCAACCAAAAATTTTGATTCTTGACGAGCCGACCTCGGCACTGGATTATCAAACTCAAAATGAAATTTTAAATTTATTAAATAATATTCAAAAAAATCAGGAAATTTCTTATATTATCATTTCTCATGATGATGAGGTGATAAATAAAATGAGCGATAAGATTATAGAAATAAAAATAAGTAAATAATAAATTTATAATTAGAAAATTATTGTCGATAATTAAATTAAATATCTATAATTGATTAATATTACTAACTTTTAATCAATAAAATATGAGTTTCAGTTTTTCTAAATTCCCCGAATTCCAATTTTGTTCAACTATATTAACTTCAATTGGAAATTTTTTTAATTGTTGTGCAAATAAAGATATGGCAGAAAGCAGGGAAGCTTCACCAATAAATTCTAGTAGCAATTCTTCAGATACAAAATTATCACGGGTTGGAACATCAGTTAATGTTGGAGAAGGGGGAGGGTTAATTCTTTCTAGATCTTCATTGACATCTACATCCACATCCACATTCGAATTGACATCCACATCCGAATTTTCTATCATCTCATCAATTTCTTCCAAGGGTGAAAGTTCAATAAATTCAAGTTTTTCAGATTTCTCTCCTCAATGTATCAATAAAATTAGTGATCAAAAGGATTTGCAAGGTAAATATGTTGATCAGCCTTCATTGCCCTTAAATCATATTACAGGATCGAGTCCTACAGGCACTTCTAGACATCAAGCAAGAACAGAATTAAGAAGACCGAAAGAAATCTCTCGTTCAAATTTACCAGGAGGTCAGCGGGTTGGTTTGGTTAGACCTCCAGCATATACCGAAGTTCCTTCATTTCCAGATAATCCAGATGAAGCATCTAAATCATTATCTGTTTATGAACCAAATAATGATTTACCAGCTAAAATTATGCTAGGAAGAGATCTAAATGGGAAACATGCTCTATCAATACCACTTGAAATTACCCGTCCAAATAGAAATCAAAGTAAAATTGCTGGTCTTGGAATGAGACCGAGTTTTACAATGGTTAGGGCCATAGGAACGCAGGCAGATTCAGAAGCTGAAAAAATAGTTGAAAATGTTGGGCAACATAAAGGGAGAAGGTTAATCAGTTTTTAAATCAAAAATCATTTGGCAGCCAAATCCGTTAACCGCTATTAATAATTCGTAAGCACTCATCATATTTAAATATTCTTAGGAGAAATTGATATTTTTTATTGATTTCTAATTTTAAATACGGATCTGACAAAAGAATATTTTTGGCTTGCTGATTGGCGTAGTTGAAAAAATGATGATGTGAACTTAAATTGGCAACATAAAAATCAGGAAAACCGCTTTGCTTAGTTCCAAGCATTTCACCGCTTCCGCGCATTTTTAAATCTTCTTCGGCAATAAAAAATCCATCATTTGATTGGCGCAAAATATTTAATCGGGCTTGCGAATTTTTGCCATATTTTTTGCCATAAAGTAAAATACAATAAGATTTTTTGTCGCTTCTGCCAACTCTGCCTCGAAGCTGATGGAGCTGAGCTAAACCAAAATGTTCAGCATTTTCAATGACGATAATTGTGGCACTTGGCACATCAATACCCACTTCAATTACAGTTGTAGCCACTAAAATTTGTTTGGAATTGGATTGATTACTGGCAAAATCTTGCATAATTTTTTCTTTTTCACTTTCTTTCATTTTGCCGTGTAAAAGCCCAACCTTATTGGCTTCGAAATAATTTGAAATTTCTTGGTATTTTTGTACAACTGAAGTTAAATCCATATCATTATTTTCAGAATTTTCTTCGTTATTTTCATCGATTGCAGGGCAAATCCAATAGATTTTTTCTTGATTGTTAATGGCTTTTTGCAAGGCTTGATAAAGTTCTGGTGATTTAGTTTTTGACATTATAGTTGTTTCAATTTTTTGCCGATTTTTGGGCTTTTCGTTGATAATACTTATATCCATATCGCCATATAAACCCAGCATCAAGCTTCGAGGAATCGGTGTTGCGCTCATCAAAATTAAATCAACATTTTCACCTTTTTCTACAATTTTCAACCGTTGCAAAACGCCGAAGCGGTGCTGTTCGTCAATGATGGCAATCCCCAAATTTTTAAATCTTACATCATCTTCTAGCACTGCGTGGGTGCTGATTAAAATTGAAATTTCACCATTAATTAATTTTTCAAGTAAAAGTTTTTTTTGTTTTTTAGTGGTCGCCGAAGTAAGAATTTCTATGGTTAAATCAAAATTAATCAATAATTTTTTGAAATATTCAAAATGTTGCTTGGCAAGCACCGTAGTTGGCACCAACACACAAGCTTGTTTGCCTTGCGAGATATTTTGTAAAGCTGTAAAAATTGCAATTATAGTTTTTCCACTGCCTACATCACCTTGAATTAAGCGGGTGATTTTTTTACTCGAAAAAATTTCTTGATTAATTTCATTGATTGCCTTTAATTGAGCATTGGTTGGGGTGAAGGGTAGGGAGTTAATAAATTTGTCGCCTAGAAATTGTTGATTTGGATAGAATTTTTTTGAGCCTTTTTGACGATTTTTTGCCATAATCATCGCCAATTGTGATGCTAAAATTTCATCAAAGGCGAGACGTTGAATGGCTGGGTTTTCTGGATTGAGATCGTTTTGATTTTGTGGATTATGGACAAGTTTTAAAGCTTGATAAAATGTCGGAAAACCTAAACGCTTAACAAAATCGCTATCTATCCATTCTTCGCAAGACTTTGGAAGTTGTTTTAAAATTTGTTGAATTTGATAGGTAATAAATTTATTCGATAATTTTTGACTTAGCGGATAAATCACATTAAATTTGGCAATATCATTGATTTTATTAATCTCTAAAATATGTTGCGGATGGTTGATTTGATTGTCGTTAAGGTGTTTTTGAATTTTGCCAACAACGGCGATTTCTTCGCCGATTTTTAATTTTTGTAATTGACTTGGAAAAATTTTGAAAAAAACTAAAGAAAAAAACCCAGTTGGATTATAACATATAATTTTAAATGGTTGGGAAGACCTTGCGGGTGCTTGGTGAGCCTGAACCTTGCCCTTAATTAAAACCAATTCCTGATCTTGAACTAAACGCAAATCGGGTTCAAAATTAATTTTTTCCAAACGATACGGAAAATGTAAAAGCAAGTCGATAATTTGCTCGCCCTCAATTAATTTAGATAAATATTCGCCCAAGGATTTACCGACTCCTTTAAGGCTGGTGATTGGGTCAAATAAAAAATAATGCGGGTTTTTGATCATGTTAATAATCGTCTTGTCGTTGTAATCTTCTGGCTTCATCGCGTTTTTTAATAGTTTCGCGTTTGTCGTAAAGTTTTTTGCCCTTGCCGATGCCAATTAAAATTTTGGCGAAGTTTTTTTTGTTGAAATAAATTTTAATTGGAACAACACTACAACCATCTTGCTCTATCTTGCCAATAATCTTATTTAGTTGCTTGTGGTGCAAAAGTAATTTGCGTTCGCGTTTTGGGAGGTGGTTAAAACGATTGGCACCTTTAAATTCAGAGATGTTAGCATTGATTAAAAAAAGCTCACGATTTTTTTCGGCAATGTAAGATTCATTCAGGCTGGCCTTGCCTTCACGCAGGGATTTTACCTCGCTTCCAACTAAAATCAGACCGGCTTCAATTTCTTCGGTAATTTGGTAATTAAAATGTGCTTTTCGATTTAATATTTGCATAATTAATATTGTGGTTTGATATTTTTATATTTTAGTAAATATATTTTTACTTTAAAACCAAATTTATAAAAAAAATAAAAACTTTATCTTGCAATTAAAACTTTTGTTAAGTAAAATTTTACGACTTCAAATTATAGCTTGTGACTAAATTTATATGATTTTCACTGAAATTTGCTTGTTTAAACTGCTTTTAAAGCCATGATTTATATGGTTTTAGGGTTTAAAAAATCGAATTTGAATTTATCAATTAAATTATTTTCACTTTATAAATTTATTTATTTTAAACTAAAAATTACTTATGTCTTTATACGAAACCGTATTTATTGCTAGACAAGATCTTACAGCTGAAGATGTTGATGCACTTACCAACAAATTTACTAAAATTATCACTGATGGTAATGGTAAAGTCCAAAAAGAATATTGGGGGCTTCGCACTCTTTCTTATAAAATTAAAAAGAATTCTCGCGGTCATTATGTATTGTTAAAAATTACCGCTGATTACCCAGCCGTTGCTGAGCTTAAAAGAATTATGAGCTTCAATGAAGATGTTATTAGAAGTGCAATTTACAGCGTAGAATCTCACGACAAAGAATCAGTTTTATTTGTATCTGGCACTGCCAAAGATTTCAAAGCTGGTAAAGTTTCTGCCAAAAAAGAGCCTTCTAAACTTGACTTGGTTATTGAACAATTTCAATTTGATGCTTAATTAACAATTAAAATTTTATCTTATGATTAACAATATTGTCCCGCAAGTAAATAACGAAAATGAAGAAAGTTTTGTCAAAGTTTCTTTAGTCAATCAAAGCGTTTTTATTCGTAAAAAAAAGACTTGCCCACTTCGTGATATTGATATTTCCGAAATTAATTACAAAAATTTAAAACTTCTTAATAAATTTATTTCTGAAAGAGGCAAAATTATTCCAAGCAGAATTACCAATGTCGAGTTAAAAAAGCAAAAAGCTATCGCCAATGCAATTAAAAAAGCTCGCTTTCTAGCTTTGCTTTCACCAATAAAAAAAGATTCTAATTACTAATTTTTTAAAACAATGAAACTAATTCTTATAGATAATTTACCAAAATTAGGCAAAATCGGCGATGTTGTAACTGTTAAAAATGGTTATGGCAAAAACTACTTAGTTCCAAATAAAAAGGCAATTTGTTACACTGAGGAAAATTATAAATCTTTCGCTGAAAAAAAAGCTGAATTTGAAAAACAAAGTTCAGAAAAATTAGCCATTGCCAATAAGGTTAAAGAATTATTAGCTGGCAAAAATATCATTATTATCGAAAATGCTTCCGATGACGGTCGTCTTTATGGTTCAGTGAACTCTTCGGTTATTGCCAACAAAATTAATGATGTCATCAACGAAAAATTAATCGATAAATCAGTGGTTTTCTTATCAAAACCAATCAAAGAAATCGGAATTTATGATTCAAAATTAAATTTACACTCTGATTTAATTCTTGATGTAAAACTTTTAGTTTCTAGAAGCGAATCGGAAGCTATGGTTTTATTAAATCCAAAAAAGAAATCTAAAAAAGAATCTGATGATCAAGAAAATGAATCAGCTTCACAAGAGGGAGCAGAAGAGGTTGTTGTTAAAGCCAAAAAACCAAGAAAGAAAAAATCTGAAGAATAAATTTAAAAAAACTTAGATTTAAGAAAATCCCTTTAATTTTATAATTAGAGGGATTTTTTTTATCTATAATTTTACCAACACCCTTCGAAATCTGGCTTCTTGGTTGCATCAGGGTAAAATTTTCTTCTGACAAAATTAGCGGTGTTATCACCATGGCTAGTTGCTCAATTTATAAAATTCCTAGGCTAAAAGTGAGTAAAATTTTCTTCTGACAAAATTAGCGGTGTTATCACCCTTCCCCGTTGCTAAGAGGGTAAAATTTTCTGCAAAGAAAATTTTGGGAGGGGGAGTTTTGGTTTATCAAGGAAATTTACTTTATCAAATTATTTGGAGTTTTAATTATAATT
>JALREU010000169.1 GCA_023256705.1 Rickettsiales bacterium | reverse complement strand
CACAGCACAAATTATAATTGAGACAGTTAAAAAAGAGTTTTCATATTATACTACCGACATTAAGGAACAAGTTTTAACAAGTAATTTAAATAATTATGACAAATCAAACACAAATAAATATTAATTTATCAGAAAAAGAGCTAGAAGATTTTTTATGCTCTAACAATAACTTAGAAAAATATCTAGGTTTAAAATTCATAGCAAGGCAAGTATCAATACCACCAGTTGGCATTATTGATATATTAGCATATCATAAAGAAAGTAAATGTTGGGTTATTATAGAATTAAAGAAAGATTCTTTAGATGCTTCAGCTTTTTGTCAATTATCATCTTATTTAAATTATTATAAAAAAACAAAATCTTTTATAAATTATAAGTATTTTCAACGAGAAAGACAATTTTGTGGGTTATTAATTGGAAACGATTTAGATTCTAATTTGATTAAGTGTGTTGATTATTATTCTGGTGTTAATTGCAATATAATAAATTATCGCCTTTTTAGTGCGACTTTAGAAAATGGAATACAATTTGATTGGTATAATAATGAGCAACAAGATATTGAAAATTGTCTTTTTGATATAGATAATAGAAATGACTTTAATCGCAATAATGCTTTGGAGGGGTTATGCAACAAGGATTTATAATAGTGCATAGAAAAATAACTGATAATTGGCTTTGGTTATCAGAGCCATTTACAAAATCTCAGGCTTGGATTGATTTGTTATTAATTGCAAACCACACACCAAACTCTTTTTTCATTAGAGGTATAAAAATAGATGTTAAAAGAGGTCAAATTGGTTGGAGTGAAGAAAATATTGCTTTGCGTTGGAAATGGTCTAGAAATAAACTAAGAAAGTTTCTTAAAATGTTAGAAAAGGAACAACAGATTAAACAGCATAGAAGCAATATTATCAATATTATAGAGATTTTAAATTATGATATTTATCAGGATATGAACAACAAAAAGAACAACAAAAAGACAACAGAAAAACAACAGAATGAACAACAAAAAGACACAAACAATGAATGTATAACTAATGAAGAACAATGTTTAATAAATGAAAAAGAAATAGAAGCAAAATATTTATTTTCAAAATTACCAATTTTCATTAACAAAGATTTGTGGAAAATTTTTATAGATTTTAGAATTTCAATAGCAACTAAGCATAAACCTTTTACAGAACATGCAAAAGAATTATTGCTAAAAAAATTAACTGCATTTGAAAATAAACAAGCTGGATTTGCTAATAAAGCTCTTGAAAATTCAATAGAAGGCTCTTGGCAGGGAGTATTTGAACCAAAACCAAACAACCAACAACAACAGCCGAAGCAAAATAACTATTACAAAAAAGATGATGAAGACCCGTATGTTACAGAAATAAGATATCAACTAGAAAAAAGAAATAATGGAGGAAACAATGGAAAATAAGCATATAAACCAAGAGTTGGAGCTTCAAATAATTACCACCATCATAGCCAATAATTTCACTTATGCAAAAATACAGGGCTTAGTAAAACCTGAACATTTCGCAACATTGGAAATTCAATTATATCTTCACTTATCATTCTAAAACTATTTTCATTGTTCTATTTAAATTAGAACTAAAATTTGATGCCCGTACAACCATAGTATCTCCTTTCATACTATAAACAGGAGCAATCATAATGTTTATTTCTCCATTTTTTCCACTATAAGATGCTGGATTAATAGTTGGTACTAATTCATCTTTTGAAGAAATTAATGGTGGTAACTTAACAATTGTAAATTGACCAGTAAAATAATTGATATAGGATTTGTAAATATATGCAACGGTATCTCCTCTTTTTAAATACCAATATAAATTACTTTCCCATTCAATTTTTTCAGCAGGTAGTGGTTCTTTATCATTCACTAAAATTCTCCCAGTAATTCTATGAACACTTTGGTTTTTATTTTCTATTAATTTTAAATGAAAATAACCATTATTATCTTTGTACAAACTTTGATTTCCAGATTGTGTTAATACTGAATCTAAAGTAAATTTATAACTTTTTAATGGTTGTATTTCTTCATCTTTTCTGC
>JALREU010000168.1 GCA_023256705.1 Rickettsiales bacterium | reverse complement strand
GGGGCTAATAATTTTTTCACGATTGGCTCCAACAAAATCAAGACCACGATGAGGAGTGTGCTGGTGAGTTATTGGATCGATGCGCGTTCCAAACCCGCTTGTTATATAAAAGTTTTTCATGGGCATAGAAAGCGGAAGGGATTTTACAAGTTTTTCAAGAACTATTAGATAATCTATTTCGTTATTGAATTTTGCTTGTTCAATTTTAGCTTCAATAAAATCAGGACTTGAAAGCTCTCTTTGAGATAATTCGTTGTCAATTTCAGAATCAAAATCATTTTTTGGACCACCTTTGAACAATTTGCGAGCTTCTAACTTATTGTTTAGAGAATATTCGTTAAGTTGAGTTGGTTGATTGATATTTTTAAGATCAACTTTTGGTCTTTTAATGGCAAGACCTGTGCCATTTAGGGCATTTTCAATTTTTTTTATGCGATATTCTGTTGCATTGGAAAAGGCTAAGAATTTATCGCGTGAATTTTTGATTTCATAAAGTGTATTTTTGTCCTTTTTTTCAATTGAGTTTTCATCAATTTGGAGGGGCTGAGAGTCTCGTTGCGGTTGGTTGTTAACCTTTTGAGGGGAGCCGGTAATGGTAATGATATATTGATTTACCTTTTCAAGTTTTTCGTTAACAATTTGAAATTCTTTGTGAAAAAAATTATTGGCGGTTTTGAGTTTATTAATTTCTTCGGATTTTGAGTTTATGATTTTGTCATAATTAAGAGATTGTATAAAAAGATTGATTATCCAAGCCATAAAGATGTAACAAAAAGCCTGAGAAAAAGGACCAAAGGTTATGCTTCTGATTTTTTGATTAGTGACAAATAGAATTGTTCTTTTAGTGAAAATAAATTTATAAAGACGCTTAAATGCCTGATATATAAAGCATAAGATAGGCTCAACAGTAATTCTAATTTTTTTAGAAATGATGAATTTTTTCATTAAAAGTATTTTAAATATTGGGTTTATTTGGTTTGTAATTATTTGTGATAAAAGGAAATCAAAATTAGATCAATCGGTGAATTTTATTTGTTATATCAATGTACACCAAGAGATTGTTAAATGTCAACCTTTGAACTCAAGCTATAAAATTATAGGCTAAATTATAGGTTAAAAATATATAAAATTTCTTCAGCCATTAAGCATGTTGACTTATAATATATCTAAAAATACAATTCCCGCCCTCACTTAAATTAATCTTAATAAAATAACAAAAAATGTCAGTAGTAAAATCTCAAAAAGCCCCCTTGGAAGGCGTTAACCCAAAGCAACACATTGTAAATGTTGTAATGACTGATGGTACCAAATTTCAGATTCTTACCACTTGGGGCAAAGAAGGTTCAACTTTAAACCTTGACGTTGATCCCAAAAATCATCCAGCTTGGCAAGATAATAAAAATCAAACATTCATTAATTCTAACAATGAAAGAATTAATAAATTTAAGAATAAATTTGATTTTGACTTTGGTACTGAGTCTAAAAAATAGGCGATAAGTTTCTTCGATGAAATTAATCGCTTGCTTAAGTGGCTGGGGACAAAAATTTGATTGTCTTGAAGACTCATTTTGCCAAGAAATTCGCCAAAAATACCGTATAAATTCGCTAAACTATTCCAATTATTCAAACTTTAGTGAGTTTAGTGAGTCCCTTAATTCCGTTGCAAATCCCGATGTTTTGGTTGGTTGGAGCCTCGGTGGGCAGATAGCCCTCAGGTTGATTTTAAAAAAAATATTCAATCCAAAAATTTTAATTCTTATCGCTCCACCTTTTCAAATGATAAAAGATGAAAAAATTCAAGCAGGAATGTCGCAAAAAACATTTAATGAATTTTACATTAATCTAAAAACCGCACCTAATGCTACATTAAAAAAATTTAGTATTTTAACTGCGATGAGCGACAAAAACAGGTCTGAAATTTTAAAAAATCTTAAAATTGAAGATTCTAATCAACATAATTTATTGAATTGGTTAGATGAATTAAGAAATTTTTCTGGCTTTGATGTCGAATTAAATGAAATGCCCCCAACACAATACATCATAGGTTTAGGTGATACGATAGTTCATCCGT
>JALREU010000167.1 GCA_023256705.1 Rickettsiales bacterium | reverse complement strand
ACAAACAAAATGAAACAAGTTCTTTGCTTGCAAGTGATCAAGAATTGGGTAATAAACTTGAAAATGCTATAAAAAATCTTGAATGTGCAATTAAAAATAGATATAAGAATGATCATGGTGATAAGAATGTTTTAGACCATGATGAACTTATGAAAAATGTGAATAATCAAATTGGTTCAGAGGCTAGGAATAATGGATATCGTAATATATTAAAAGAACGGGCAATACCAAGTTCATCTCCAAGTAAAGCCAAAATTTATGCTGAAACAAGAGACCGTTGAAGCTGGTATGTAGTGATTTTTAAAAAATTTGACTTTTGTTTTTTTTGTGCGATAATGAATATCAGTTATCAATTTTTTTTAAGAAAATGTCGACATTTTTTCGTATCAATTATCAAAAATATTTTGGGTTATATTTGGCATTAATTATGCATAGCATTATTGCCTTTGGACTGTTCTTAAATCTTGATTCTCAAATCACGCTACAACAAATTATCAAAATTAATTTTTTAAATTCTAAACCCGCAAATTCTGCCCAAAATTTTTCGACAAATTTAAATCGGAATTCTAAAAGAAAATCTGCAGAAAATTCACAAAATTCTTCAATAAATCAGGCAGAAACTGAGCCAGTTTACAATGCACCAGAATTAAATAATCCATCACCAATTTATCCGTTGCAAGCCAAGTCTAGAGGCATAACGGGCAAGGTGGTCTTGGAAGTGCTGGTTTCAGAAGATGGAAAACCTTTGAATGTAAAAATATTTTCTTCAAGCGGATCTGATTTGCTTGATGATAGTGCTCTTGAAACTGTTAGTAATTGGAGTTTTTTGCCGGCAAAAAGATTTGGCAATAATGTTTTGGCTAAAATTTATGTGCCGATAGAATTTAAACTAATTTAAAATGAATTTAAATGAAATTTATCGTGATGCCGATTTTGTATTGATGGCGGTTTTATTGATATTGCTTGCAATGTCAATAATTAGTTGGATGATAATTTTTTCAAAAATAATTAAATTAAGCCAACAAAAAAATTATCTTAATTTGTTTTTGCAAAATAATTACCAACCCAGCAATTACCAATCAAAATTTTTTACTTTTAATTCAATTTTTTCAATAACCTCAATCCCGCCAAGTATCAATTTCAAATGGATTGATAATATTTTTTCTAATAAGCTAGAAATTTCTGGAGAAAATGCTCTTAATTCTCCGCACTTTTCAGCGCTTAATCATATTATTTTTGCTACCAAAAATCTTGAAAATATCTTGCAAAATTATCATTCGCACGATGCCAAAAAAGAGGTAATCACCCTTCATTTATCTCAAGCGCTTGATGAAATTAAGATTTGGTTTGACAAAGGCTTAACGATTTTGGCATCAATTGGGTCATGCTCGCCTTTTATTGGATTATTTGGAACGGTTTGGGGTATTTATCATGCTCTTGGTAATATTGCCAATAAGGGTAGTGCAGGCTTGAATATTGTAGCAGGTCCAATTGCTGAAAGTTTAATTGCTACTGCAATTGGTTTATTTTGTGCAATTCCTGCGGTTTTAGCTTATAATGCTTTTATTCGAGCTCATAAGTTGATGATTCAAAATCTTCGACATTTAGCTGAGCAAATTACTGTTCATCTATCAAATCAAAGGCTTTAATTTATGCAAAGCGGTTTTGACAAGGAAGATTTTCAAGCGCCTTTGGCAGAAATTAATATGACTCCTTTTGTTGATATTATGTTGGTGCTAATGGTAATTTTGTTAGTTACTGCGCCAATAATTCAATCTTCAATTGAAGTAAATTTGCCAAAGGAGACGGGGCAAAATATAGAAGATAAAAATCCGATAAGTATTACAATTACCAAAGAAGGAAATTATTTTATCGAGCAAAAACCTGCGTCGTTAAATGATTTGAAAAGTCACCTCGTTAATATTGCAAAAGAAGATGTTCAAACGCCAATTCATATAAAAGCCGACCAAGAATGCGAATATGGGAAAGTTAGTTCGGTGCTGTCAATTTTACAAAATTCTGGATTGAGTAATATTGGTTTTATTGCCGAAAATAAATAAATTCCAATCTATTTAT
>JALREU010000166.1 GCA_023256705.1 Rickettsiales bacterium | reverse complement strand
AATCATAGGAAGAGGGGCCACTTTAAATACTTTTTTAGCAGGAAATATAATTCTTTTTAGCTCTGAATTATGAATAGTAGATATAAAATTTAAGATTGTATGATTTTTACTAAACTTTAATTTTTTTAATATTTGTCTTCCAACCTTTGGAGTTATTGATAGTACGACCCAATTGGATTTATCGAGTACTTCTTGATTAGACTTTGCAATTATAATTTTTTTAAATTTATTTTTAAAAACATTATCATTCAAATCAGGCGAATTTACTTAGGCGATGTCAATTATAATATTTACCAAATTCTACAGCAATTTAAAATTCTAAGTAAAAAATCCGACGAAGATTTAAATAATTTTAACACTAATTTTTTAGATGAAAAATTAGAAAAAATAATTTTAAATTACGCCCAAAACCAGCCAAATAAATTTCATAATTTGGCAATTAATAATGACAATCCGACAAAAATCGCTTTAGCTTTTACTGCTCTTTACGAAATGGGTGGACATAGTCGATTAATAGAAAACTTTGCCAAAATTGCCAAAGATTTTTATGGTTTAAAATTATTTGCAACTCAAATTAATCTAAGCTCATTAAATCTAAGTAAAAATCAATCAGAAAACTACATTCAAAGCCTTGAATTATCAGGTGTTAACACCAGATTTAAATTTGAAGATTATTGCAAATTAATTACCAATTTTTATCAACAAATTGTTAATTATAATCCAAAGTTTTTGTTGGTTTATGGAAATTCTGAAGATGTGGTGCTATATGGAGCTTTGGCGTTAATAAAAAAATATACCAAAATCAAAATATTTTATGTAAATATTCAAGACCATTTATTGAATTTAGGCTATAAATTTGCTGATTTGATTCTTGATTTTCGTCCTGCAGGAATTTATTTAACTCAAGAAATTCGTGGCTATAAAAATTATGTACAAATGCCCATTGCTCATAAATTCTTATCGGATATTAATTTATTTCCTGCTGAAAAAATTTTGGAACTCAAAAATAGTCTTGCTATTGCAGATAATGATTTAGTAAGTCTTTCGGGTGCTAATGAAGATAAGTTTTTTACACAAAATTCTTCTCCATATTTTGTGATGATAAAAAAATTGTTAGCTGTGGAACCAAGATTGAAGCATATTGTGATGACATCAATTAACAAAAACAAAAATCGTGAAATTTTTAATGAAATTTTCGGCAATGAAACCGAGCTTTTAAAGCGATTAATTATATTACCGCAATCTGTTGAATTTAAGAAATATTTTCAAATGGCCGATGTTTTTATTGATAGTTTCCCGCAAGGCGGAGCGCTCACCCATATTGATTTAATGATGCTTAAAACTCCAACAATTGTTAAGAAAAATTCACAAAAACCCTTCAAAAGCTTTGAATTTTATTTGCCAAATAATTATCAATATATTTTTGAAAATGAAGATGAAATAATTCATGGTGCTTTAGAAATTTTAGCCAATAAAGAGAGAGCCAAAGAGCTTTCAAATCAACTCTTTGAACATTATAAAAAGAATTATGAAGCCAAGATTGTCTTTGAAAAATATCAAACTTTATTTGCAAATAGCGATGATTTAAGTCAAATTTATCAGCAAAATTTTTATGACAATTGAATTTATAAATCTCATTAATTTACCTAAAAATATCCAGATTGAAGCCAGAAATTGGCGCAATAGTCCAGAAGTTTTACCTTATTTTGTGATTCAAAATATCGATGAACAAACTCATCAAAATTGGCTTGATTCAATGTATTTGCCAAATCCAAGAAATATAGCTTTTGTGATTAAATTTAACCAAGATTATGTTGGTATGATCTATTTGCTTGGGGTTGATTATGTTGCTAAATTAGCTGAAATCGGCATTTATATTCACAATTCAAATATGCGAGGTAAGGGCATTGGCAATAAAGCTTTTGAATATATTATTAATTTTGCAAAAACTGAATTAAAATTAAAAAAATTAACATTACGAGTTTTTAAAAATAATTTTAATGGTGTTGGCATTGTAATTGCTGAGGTTTGCCAATAGTTGATGAAATTAGGACTCCAGTTGGGAATATAAACCCATTCTTTGATT
>JALREU010000165.1 GCA_023256705.1 Rickettsiales bacterium | reverse complement strand
TTTTCTTCAAGAATGTCGGCATCAACCATCATTTTGACTAATTCTTTGAACTTAACTTTTGGCGTCCAATTAAGTTCTTGCTTGGCTTTGCTTGCATCTCCAATTAACAAATCCACTTCAGCTGGACGAAAATATCTAGAGTCGATTTCTACATATTTTTGCCAATCTAAATTCACATAATTAAAATCTTCTTCCAAAAATTCGCGAACCGAGTGAGTTTCGCCTGTGGCAATAACATAATCTTGGTGTTTCTGTTGCAACATTAACCATTGAACTTCAACGTAATCCCTCGCATGCCCCCAGTCACGCATTGCATTTAAATTTCCAAGATATAAAGTTTCCAGCAATCCAAGTTTAATTCGGGTTAAAGCTCTAGTAATTTTTCGAGTGACAAAAGTTTTGCCTCTTCTGGGTGATTCGTGATTAAATAAAATTCCACTGCAAGCAAATAAATTATAGCTTTCTCGATAATTTACGGTAAGCCAATGGCTATAAAGCTTGGAGCAGGCATAAGGACTTCGTGGATAAAATGGAGTTTTTTCATTTTGCGGAACTGCTTGCACCAAGCCAAACATTTCCGAAGATGAAGCCTGATAAAATTTGGTGTTAATTCTGGTTTCGCGAATGGCTTCAAGCAAGCGACAAGTTCCAACGGCATCAATATCGGAGGTATATTCTGGTATGTCGAAACTAACTTTTACATGGCTTTGCGCAGCTAAATTATAAATTTCATCAGGAGCGATTTTTTCAATTAAGCGATAAAGCGAAGAGCCGTCACTTAAATCGCCATAATGTAAAAAAAGTGATTTATTGTAAATATTTTGGTCATTATAAAGATGGTCAATGCGGTTGGTGTTAATTGAGCTTGAGCGACGAATAATGCCGTGTACTTCGTAATTTTTACTTAATAAAAATTCGGTTAAATATGAACCGTCTTGACCCGTAATTCCTGTGATAAGAGCCTTTTTTTTCATGAAATTGTAATGGAAATTGTAGTGGTCGGGGCGGAGAGATTTGAACTCCCGACCCTCTGGTCCCAAACCAGATGCGCTACCAGACTGCGCTACGCCCCGAAGAAACTTTAAGTAAAAAATATTTTTAAAATATTAAGTGAAAATTTAATTATTGCTTATAAATAAATTCTTGTTTAATCTTTTTTTTCTACCCCTTAATTAAATTTTAATCACCACTAAAAGTCAACTATGAAATTTACAAATCTTAAATTTTTTTACTTTTTCCTGCTTTTTTTTATTTTTCAAACTCAAAAATCTCTAGCTTGGAGCGGTTATGATTTTGATAAAAAAACCGAAATTGATATTGCTCAAGGCAATTTGGTTCGAGAAGGTTATATCATTGAATTTTATGATTCGGTAGATGATAATTTTCACACCGCCAAAATCCTGCAAATGTCGAGTTATGGGTCTTCGGTTGAGCTTACAATTCAAGATTTAGATGCCAAAAAACAACGCATTTTTGTTATGAATTAAATACTTGTAAAATTTTTTTTATACTCTATCTATTAAGTGAATATTTTTTTAAATCTAAAGCCTAAAAAATCTTATGAATATCGAAAAATTTACAGAAAAATCGCAACAATTATTGGCCAATTCTCAAACTATAGCTTTGGCAAATTCTAATCAAAAACTCTATCCTGAACATTTGTTGCAAGCGATGTTGGACGATGAAGATGGTCTGCTTAAAAATATTATTTCTTTGTGCGACGGAAATTTGACAATTTTAAATGCCGAAATTGTGCAAATTATAAAAAAAATTCCAAAGATTGATGGAAGTGGAGCGGGCAATGTTTCGTTATCGCAAGAATTAGCTAGAGTTTTGATGTTGGCAGAAAAATTAGCGCAAAAAAATTCGGACCAATTTGTGTCGCAAGAAATTTTGTTGCAAGCAATTTTGGAAGATGAAAATAATAATGGCTCAAGTGTTTTAAAAATGGCGGGAGTCAGTGTTCAAGCCCTTAGAAATGCAATTCAAAAAATTCGTGCTGGCAAAAAAGCCACCTCCGCCTCAGCAGAGACAAGTTACAGGGCACTTGAAAAATACGCGCAAGATTTAACCAAAAGGGCTCGTGATGGTAAAA
>JALREU010000164.1 GCA_023256705.1 Rickettsiales bacterium | reverse complement strand
CTCCATTATGAATTGCAAAAACTGATTTAGAATCATTTTTAGAATTTGTAGGTTCGCCATCCCAAGCTATCAATGTTTGTGCCAATTCTTTCGGACTTGTTTTAAATTTTTTATTCCAAGCAATTGTATTATTATCAGCCTCTTTTAAGCCTCTTTTCCTTTGATAAAAAACACTATTTTCTTTAAAGAATTCTTCAATTAACTTTTGTTCTTTATTGTTAGATATAAAATCAATTTCTTTTACTGGATTGCTAGAATTTGTATATCTTTGGAGGTTCATTCTAAAGCCCGTGGAATCTTTCATTTTTGTTTGTATTATCTTGCATAAGATAGCAACTTTGTCAATTTTCTTTTTTACTTCTTCACTTCCTTTATAAGCACTCCAAATAGAATTAACTGTTTGAGCTCCGTTGATTATTTTTGGACCAATTAATCTAATTTCATGATCATTTTCATTATATCCATCGTGACTATCTCTCTTTTTAATCTTAGCTTCATCGCATATCAAGGTAATCCCATTATTGTAATAATAAAACTTCTCTGGTTCCTCGATTAAAGTGTCCCTCATTTCTTTGTTTACAGTAGAGCCTCCTAAATAATATCTCACATTTTGATCAAAAAGCTTGTTTCCTTCTTTTTCAAGTATTTTGATTAAACTCTTAGCGCTGACAATTCCAACAAAACTCTCTCTTTCATTATCGGATTCATGGGGTCTAAAATTTTGGAATTTAAAATAAATTTCTTTTGAACCCTGTCTTTCTTTGTATTTTGCAGATTCCAAAGAATACTCCCCCCTAATATCATCATCGCTTATTTTTTGGGAATAAGAGCAAATTTTTTCGTATATTTCCTCAAAGAAAATTGGTTGAACATCGCAGGACTTGAACTCATTTATTTTATTACATTTATCTTTATGGCAAAAAGCAAAAAATAATTTTTTAACAGTATAACCGCTATCTACTAGCTCCTTATATTCAATTGCGATTTCTTTAATTGATTGGTTATTTTTGCTATTTACCCATGCAAAATCAGTTATTCTATCTGAAAAAGTTCTCAAATAAGAAATGTCTTTTGATTCAATTTTGAAATCATTTATTCTAGCCAAACTCTCAGTTGTTTTGAATTGGCATAAATAAATATTTTTTTTACTTTCATCTACAACAAATGCGTCAAGTCCACCATCATTAGTTTTTAAACCCTTTAAATCATCATTTGCATCTTCCTTATCATAATCGTCAATTATTTCATTAAAATAAGAAAGAAGAATCATTCTTGGCAATAATTCATATAAAGGAAAATCTTCATCAAAATTTTCCTTAGAAATTCTAACTATTTCCGAAAATTTATTTTTATCGTTCATGTAAAATAAGTTTTTTTGTGTTATTTATATTTAGTGTTAACATCTTACACCCCTAAAAGTGGAAGGGGTTAACATAGGGGGATGGCGTTCGCTTCGCTCACTTGCAATTTTTTAGTTTTTGTAAATTCGCCAAAGCTCGTTAACAAAAGTTGCAAATTTTAATCGCCTTGCAGGCGAGTTGCAGATCACAAGATTTTTGTAAACTCGCCAAAGCTCGTTAACAAAAGTTGCAAATTGTGATTCGCAAATCCTCTTAGCGGATTTGCTCACCCTTACGGGCGCTATCGTTCGCTTCGCTCACTTTCGCGTCCAAATTATTAAAAAACGAATTCTGTTTTTAGTTAAATTTAAATTGAATTGTACTCGCCTTGCAGGCGAGTTGCAAGTCGCCTTTTTCGCTAAACTCACTTCGTTCGTTAAGCTCAAAAACGGCTTCTTGTCGAACCCAGGTTCTCATCCAACTCTCTCACCATTTAAAAAGACTCCCGTTGGGAGTCTTTTTAAATGGCGGAGCGGGGGGGATTCGAACCCCCGATATAGCTTTTCAACCATATATCGGTTTAGCAAACCGACGCCTTCAGCCTCTCGGCCACCGCTCCATATTTTTAGTCTTCAGTTTAAGGCTGAAGGCTAATATTTTTTTGTAATATTTTTTTAGTGGTAAGCTCAAATCGCTTTTCTCGCTTACGCTCGAAGACGATTATCGCCTCTGGGTGCGCGTCGCTTTCGCTCCTTCACCCGTTTTTTTTAAAAAAATGTGCGTTTAGCACATTTTTTTAACGAAAAAAACCTCGGCTCACCGCTTAAATATTTTTAGTCTTCAGTTTAAGGCTGAAGGCTATATTTATTT
>JALREU010000163.1 GCA_023256705.1 Rickettsiales bacterium | reverse complement strand
CGCGAACTTCATCTTCAGATGCATGGCCATCGTGAACCCATTTTCCCACCATTTGAATGAGTTGCTGGGCGCGAATGGGCTTAGCTAAATAATCATCCATTCCAGCAGCCAAGAACCGCTCCCGATCTTCTTTCATCGCATAAGCGGTCATTGCCACAATCGGAGGTAATTCAATAAACGATTTCTTCAGTCGGCGCGTCGTCTCCATCCCATCCATTTCCGGCATTTGAATATCCATTAAGACCAAATCGAATTTTTTATTTATGGCCAAATTTATTGCATCTCTTGAATTACTTATGGTTTCACAAATTATGTTTGGCAATAATTTTTGAATTTTAGTTTTTAATGCAATTAAATTAATTTCATGATCATCTACAATCAAAATTTTCTTTTGTTGAGACAGCTCTTTAGTTTTCAAAACATCTTCTTTCGAAGGATACGGAAATAACAAAGTAAATCTTGTCCACCCTCTATCCCCTTCGCCATATTTGGATTCACAATAAATATTGCCACCAAATAAATTCATATTTTTTTTACAAAAAGCTAAACCAAGTCCGGTCCCACCTTTTTTGTTAAAAGTGGAAAAATCATTAAATAATTTTTTAATATTATATTTAGAAATTCCTGGACCATTATCCAGAAAGTTAATTAAGTTATATTTCTTTCCAGAAATAATTTTTTGGTCAAAACTTATGGTAATATTAATGTCTGGAAATTGATTTGAATAATAAAGAGCATTTTTAATTAGGTTATTAAAAATAAAGTAAAATCTCTCGATGGTGGTTTTAAAAAATAGATTACTAAATTTTTCTGGATCTGGAATTTCATATATAATTTTTGATGAATATAGATTTTGAGGATAATATTTTTGAATGGTTTCAATAACTTCATAAGCGGATAAATAAATAAAATCATTTTCGTCAATTTTTTTCTCAGAAATATCGCTTAAAACAATATCAATAATATCATTGGCATGCCTAACAGACTGGTTTACCGAATCAACAAATTGCGTTAATTGCTTTTTTTCATTTTTAAAATTTTCAGAATTATTTAAAATTTTTTTAACCAAATCTTCATTTTTAATATTTTTGTTAATTTCATCAATTTCTTCATTGAAAAAAATACTTTTTTTGATTTGATTTATATAATTTTCAACATTAATTACAACAGCGCTGATGCTGGCTAGCGGGTTTCTTAATTCGTGGGCTATGGCTCCTGCTAATGATTTGAAAATCGAAGCTTTTTTACTTTCAAAATCGCCAACTTTTGCCTTTGCCAAAAACAAAGTTCCGCAAAAAAAGGCAAATGGAAATAAGGATAAAATACTGGCAACCTCCCTAAAACTAATGGTTAAGGAATATCCGAAAAGATAATCATAAAATAAATAACCAAAAAATACGCCAAATGATAATATTAAAAGTATCAGCAAAATATTATTAACTATAAGAATTACCATAAAAATCATTATGGTTTCAGCCACTAACCAAATCTTAGAAAAATCATTAATAAGCATTAAATAAGTGAAAGTGATTGGCAAAATCCACATTACCCATAAATACCATAGAATCATTAACCAAGGCTGCGCTTTGTAATTTTTACGAGAAGAATAAATTAATAAAAATAAGATACCTAAAGAACTTATGCTTGAGCTAAATCGAAAAAATAAACTGTCATATTGCTCTTTTACAAGATACACGCACACAGCCCAATATATTGGATGCCCAAACAAACAAACCAAAGATCCGAAAAAAATATTTAATTTACTTTTTTCGTAATTTTCATAAAGAAATTTAAGCAATCTTTCTATAAAAGGCTGTGGCATTATGTAATATTTTAGTTATTTTTTTGACACGATACAAAAATTATAATATTCAAAATGAGGCTGATCAATATTAAGAATTTTTGAAGATTTTTCATTATTCAAAACTTCTAAATTATATTTTTTTGCAAAAAGATTAATGTCTTTAAAGCCATTAATAAAGGCTTCTCCCATTATTCTCATTGATTTCATAAAATCCTCAATTTCTTTAATATTAGTTTTATCAAGAATAATATCGGATAATACATAGTCAAACCATAATCTATTATTTTTATTTAATAATTTAGAAAATGCTTTAAAAATTTTGTTAATTTCATTTTGACCAAAATACATTGACCCCCCTTCCCAAATAAAAAAGGTTGGCAAGTCTTTATTAAATCCAGTTGCTGGATTTGA
>JALREU010000162.1 GCA_023256705.1 Rickettsiales bacterium | reverse complement strand
AGATCATTTGATAAATAACATAACAAAATTCTTGCTTGAGCTTGGTAAGGGATTCGCTTTTATTGGAAAGCAATATCACATCGAGGTTGGCGGGCAAGATTTTTATATAGATTTATTGTTTTATAATATTGAACTTTCTTGTTTCGTTGTTATCGAATTAAAGACCGGAGAATTTAAACCCGAATATGCGGGTAAATTAGGATTTTATCTTTCGGTTATTGATGAAAAAATCAGAAAAAAACATGACCAAAATACCATTGGCATAATCCTTTGCACCAAGAATAACAAGGAGATTAGCAAGCATTCTGTTAGATTTATGACCAAACCAATTGGAGTTTCGGAATATAAAATTGCCGAAAAAATTACTGACAAAAAAATTAAGGAAATCGTGCCGAGTGCCGATGAAATTGAGGGGATAAAAATTTGAATTTAATATAAACATAATAAATTATTATAAATTATGGCATTAGTTTCAAATAATTTGAGAAATTTATCATATCCTTTAAATAAGTAATAACCTAATTCAGATTATATGAAATCACCAAAAATAGTAAAAGTCAATTATTTTATATCTCTAGAATAAGGATAATCTTTATTAAACAGCTATGCTATAGTAAAAAATTTATTAGACTGCTCATAGTTCTGTGCGCGGATAAGACAGCGCTCCCAAAATTTGATCAAAATCATTAAAACAAAAATTTTTAAATCTTGCTTCTGAAATTTACCCATAACTTGTGGGTAAATTAGAAGAACTTTCGTTTTTATCTAAAAATCTTCAAAAATTGATCTTTCTAACGCAAGTGAATTTAAATTTTATCGTTCCAAAGCAAAACGGAGGTAATTCCTGAATATTATAGGCGGATGACTTTATTTTTAATTTTATATTATAAATTTAATCACCCCAAGCTCGGCATATTTTGTAAAAAATTATTTTCCCAGATGTCTTTGTAAGCGGACGGATCGACATTGCCTCCCGATAATAAAATTAGAATTTTAGTGGGTTTAGTTTGAGTTTTTAGATAAGAAATCGCTCCCGCCATTGTCAAAGCCGAGGTTGGTTCAATATTGATTTTAAGTAAATGCGTTAGCCATTGCGTCCAATAAATTATTTGTTCCTCGCTTACTTCGTAAAAACCGTCAAGTTGTTGTAAATAATTAAAAGTGCGGGCGGAAACCGCCGGCGCTCTGGCTCCATCGGCGATGGTCGGTGGCGAATCGTTAAATCTAAAAATTTTTTTATCGCGATAAGAAATTGAAGCATCATTGGCTTGAAGCGGTTCGACACCAAAAATTTTAGTTTTTTTCGCCAATAATTCTTTGGCTAAAAAACTTCCCGCCAGCCAACCCCCTCCTCCGCAAGTTGCAAAAATTGCCTCGATATTTTCATCGACTAAATCTTGCAAAGCCTCGTAGCATGAGGTTCCCTGACCTGCAATCACATCATCATTATCGAAAGGATGAATGAATAATGCACCAGAATTAGCAATTTTTGCCGTCAACTCTTCGGCTTCTTTGCGAGTTGGTGCGGTGATAACATTTGCTCCGTAAGATTTGGTGGCTTGTTGTTTAATTTTTGAAGCAAATTCTGGTAAAATTATCGTAGTTTTTACATTGAGAATCTTGCCAGCGCAAGCAACGGCTTGAGCATGATTGCCCGAACTAAAAGCCACCACTTCTTTTGGTAAATTATTATTTTCCTTGAGTTTAAGCATAGTATTCAAGGCTCCACGAATTTTGAATGATCCAGTTTTTTGCAAAGGTTCGAGTTTAAAATAAATTTGATGCCCGAGTAAATTATTTAAAATTTGTGATGAAAAAATCGGTGTTCGATGAATATAATTTTTGATTCGAGCACTGGCGATTGCTATTTCGCTTGGATTAATATTTTCGATAATTTTATATAAATTTTATTTATTCAATAAATTTAATTGAATGTAAAAAACAAGTCCAAATTGCTTTATATAAATTTTCTAAATAATCTATTATAATTCAATAATTTAATAATTTATGAAAAAATTTACACAAAAATTGATTACAAAAATTAATAATACTTTTAAAATAGGCTTCACTGATTCAGGACTTGGCTCATTGATTTTTGCAATTGATTTTGCTGAAACTGGCAAAAGCAGAATCAAAGAATTGTCGCATAGATTTAATTGTGAATTCGAGTTAACTCAACTTGGCGACAATGCTAATGTCCCTTACTCTACCAAAACTCCTCAAAAAGTTAATCAATTAATTAATACTTCACTTCATCAATTGGAAAAACAGGGTTGCAAAATTGGAGTC
>JALREU010000161.1 GCA_023256705.1 Rickettsiales bacterium | reverse complement strand
ATAAAAAAATATTTAAATTAAAGTTAAAATGATTTTAAAATTTAAAAAAAACTCTTCAATCAAAATTTAAAAATATATTTTATAATGCAAAATATTAATTCAAGATTATAATGAGTGTATATTTGTTTTAATGACCAAAAAATCTTAATTTATGCAATTTATTGATGAAGCAAAAATTCATATACAATCTGGAAGTGGAGGAAGTGGAGCCTCAAGTTTTCGGCGTGAAAAATTTATTCCTAGAGGTGGACCAGATGGTGGCGATGGTGGCAGAGGCGGTAGCGTAATTTTTCAAGCAGTAAAAGATTTAAACACCTTAATTGATTTCAGGTTTAAACAACATTTTAAAGCACCAAACGGCAATAGTGGAAGAGGAAAAAATCAAAATGGACTTTCGGGAGAGGATTTAATTTTAAGAGTTCCAGTTGGTACTCAAATTTTCAACGAAGAAACTGATGAATTATTGGCAGATTTAATGAATGATGGTGAGATTTTTGTGGTTGCCAAAGGTGGTCAAGGTGGGCTTGGAAATTCTAATTTTAAAACTTCGGTGAACCGTGCTCCAACCTATGCACAAAAAGGCGAAGCAGGTCAAGAATTTTGGGTAAGACTTCATTTAAAACTTTTATCAGACGCTGGTTTGCTTGGCTTACCAAATGCCGGTAAATCAACTTTTTTATCAAGCACAACTAGAGCAAAACCAAAAATCGCTGACTATCCCTTCACTACTTTAAAACCCCAACTTGGAGTAGTTTATATTGATGATTCTGAATTTGTTTTAGCTGATATTCCGGGTTTAATTAAGGGCGCAAGTCAGGGTAAAGGCTTAGGCGATAGATTTTTGCGTCATATTGAAAGATGCGGTGTTTTATTGCATCTGATTGATGCAACCTCTGAAAATATTGTTGAAAATTATCAAACTATTCGCAATGAATTAAAAGAATATAATGAAAGCTTGTTAGACAAATTTGAAATAATTGCCTTAAATAAAATTGACGCCATTGACGAAAAAACTTTGGACAAAAAAATTAAAGATTTACAAAAATTTTTAAAAAAAATTTATCACGATAAGGTTGTAATTTATAAAATTTCGGCTCTAACTCAAGAAGGAATTAAAGAAGTTCTTCGTGAACTTAATAACAAAATAAAATTATACCATGAAACCAATCAAGACAGCGAAGAAAAACATTAGTCAAGGCACTGCACTAATCACTGGAGGAAGTCAAAGACTGGGCAGAGAGATGGCAATTTCATTGGCTGAAAAAAAATATAATGTGATAATTCATTACAATAAATCAAAAAAATTAGCCGCCGAACTTACAAATTTTTTACAAGAAAAATATCAGATCAAAACTGCAATTATCGGTGGCGATTTAAATGATCCAAAATCCTATAAAAATATCGCCGATTTTATGAATAAAAATTTCAAAGATTGGAATATTTTAATAAATAATGCCTCAATTTTTAATAAATCCAAATTCATTACGCATCTGGGTAGTGAATTGATAGATAACATGAATATACATTTAAACGCTCCAATTCATTTATCACATTATTTTGCAAAACAAATCGAAAAAAATAATATCAAAAATGCCAACATTATTAACATGATTGATAAAAATATTGCAAGATATGAAACTATTCATTTTTATTATCTAATGTCAAAAAAATTCTTAGCAGAATTCACTAAAATGCTCGCCCTTGAATTGTCGCCAAATATAAGGGTCAACGGCATTGCACCGGGTTATGTTTTGCCCGATATAATGCCTTCAAAAACTCAAGAAATAAAATATAGTCAACAACTAAAAAAATTGATTCCTTTACAACATATCGGCAATCCAAAAAACATAATTCAGGCCCTAAATTTTATTTTAGAAAATGATTTTCTTACTGGGCAAATTTTATCAATAGACGGAGGAGCTTCTTTAAATCATGTCGGATAATCAAAATCTATTTCCAATCGCAATTTTCGCAGGTCGCGGACAATTACCAAAAATTCTTATTGACGAATGCATTGCCAAAAACCGAAAATTTATTGTTTTTCAACTTAAAGGCGAAACCTACGAAATCGATTATTCACCTTATAATCCTTATTTTTTAGCTTATGGTGAAATTGAAAAATTTTTAGAAATTTTGAAGGAAAATTCCATAAATAATTTGGTTTTTATTGGTGGAGTTACCAAACCGAGCTTTACAAATTTAAGAGTCGATAAGAAAGGTGCAATTTTGTTAGCAAAAATTTTAGCAAATAAAATTTTGGGCGATGATGCCGTATTAAAAACTGTTATCAATTTTTTCGAAAAAGAAGGTTTAA
>JALREU010000160.1 GCA_023256705.1 Rickettsiales bacterium | reverse complement strand
AACCGCAACAACCCAAAATGACTCGTTTACAGGCATTAGCAACGACTTCATCTAATATACCATTTGCCCCAAGAATTAAAGCTGGAATAAGTGCATTAACTGCTAAAACAATGGGTGGCGATGAATCTATTGGTGCTTTCTATGATGAAGCTTTAGGCAATGAATTAAGAAAACTTAAACAAGCTAGGGAACAATATCCAGTTCAATCATTCGCAAGCCAATTAGCAAGCGATATAGTTGGGGGAGGAACAGCATTAAAAGCAATGAAATTAGGTGGAACTACTGTAAAACAAGCCTTAGCAGGTGGAGCAGTTTTAGGAGGATTATCAGCAGGAGGAGAAACTCAGGCCGATTTAGCAAGCTCACAAGGTTTAGCCGATACTGCAAGTGGTGCTTTATATGGTGCAGGTGGTGGCGTAGTTGGACAACAATTAGGTAAAGCAATAGGTCAATCAGTTCCTTTTGTTAAAGGTGTTGCTGAAAGATTTAGAAAAACTACACCCGAAGTTATTATGTCTAGGGCTATTAAACCTGACGAGGCATTACAACAAGCAACAAAATTAGGTGGCAGAATTCAAGAAGGAAGAATCACTGCATTACCTGAACTAGGCAATGAGTCAATTTTAGGTTTGACAAGAATATTAGGTAAAACCCAAGGAAGCAACAAAATTATAAAAGATTATCTAGAAAACAAAACTGCTGGTAGTGCTAAAAGGGTCGGTGATGTCATTAATAAAAATATAAGTGCCGAAAGTTTTTTTGATACATTAGACAACACAATTGCAAGAAGAAAAGAATTGTCAACACCGCTTTATGAACGAGCTTATAATGAAGGTGATATTGCTTTAAAACAAGCTATGTCAATGCCATCAACAGGAGATGTTAAGGTTGGTAGAATAAGGGAGTTGATAAATGATGATAGAATTAAAAATGCAATACAATTAGCAAGAAAAGATTACGGAATAAACCAAGAAATACCAGACATATCAATTCAAAGTCTCCATGGGGCAAGACAGGTTGTCGATGATATTATTGGAAGTGCAAAAAGAACAGGAGAAAATAACAAAGCAAGAAGTTATATAGATTTAAAAAATAAAATTAATAATGTTATTTATGATGTTGCTCCAACAATGAAAGAAGCAGATAAAACTTTTGCTGGTTTTAGTGCTTTAAAAAATGCACAAGAAGAGGGATTAAAATTTAATCAATATCGCAATAGCGAAGAAGTTAAAAGAGCTTTTAGCAAATTAAGCGATGGAGAAAAAGAAACTTTTAGAATTGGTGTAAAAGACTATTTATTAGATAAAGTAGCAAAATCAAGCGATAGAAACCCAGCAAAAGCAATTTTTGGAAATCAACTAGAAAGAAGAAAAATACAGGCTTTATTCGATAACCCAAAACAATTTACCGATTTTACCAAAAGACTTAATGACGAAATAAGAGTTTTTGATACAAAACAAAGAATTATTGGCGGGTCCAGAACTGATTTTAATTTAGAAGAGCAAAACCAGTTATTAGATAAAATTGCAAAGGGAGCAGTTAATGCAAAGACATTTGGAGTTGCAGATGTCTTATTAACTGCAAAAAACCTAATACAAAAAAAATATTATGGTTTAAACGAACAGACTGCTAAACAACTTGCAGAAATAATGATTAACCCTGAGAAATCAGTTAATTTATTAAATAATGTTTACAAAAAAGCTCAAACAGATGCAGAAAGAGGATTAATACAAAGATTTACACAAGATTATTTAGCAAAAAGAAATTTTACCCGCACATTAGCACCTTCTATGGGAAGAGCAATGGCAACAGAACAATTAAAAAAAGAGGAGAATCAAAATGGCATTTAATGGCTCAGGAACATTTACAAGAATTTACAATTGGGTTGTCGATAAGGCAAATGGTATTAATATTACCGCAAGCCGTATGGATACAGAATTTGACGGCATTGCAACTGGCTTGTCAACTTGTATAACTAAAGATGGACAAACAACATTAACAGCAAATATTCCTTTTGCAAATTATAAAATTACAGGATTAGGAAATGGAACAGCTAGAAGTGATGCAATTAATGTTGGACAAGTTCAAGATAACCAGTTTTTATATCTTGGGACAACGACAGGAAGTGCAGATGCTTACACTTTATCCCCGGCTCCAACTATAACCGCTTATGCTACGACTCAACAATTTATAGCTAAAATTCACGCAACAAATACCACTACAACACCTTATTTACAAATATCAGGTATTGCCAACCCATCAACAACAGCAGTAATAAAAAAATTAAATGCTAGTCGTGCTGAAATTGCAGTTGAAGCAAGTGATTTACTTGCAAATGGTATTTACAAATTTCAAAGAAATTCTGCAAATGATGCTTGGATTGTTTTA
>JALREU010000015.1 GCA_023256705.1 Rickettsiales bacterium | reverse complement strand
TTTTTTGCCAGCAGTAGAATATCGAACATGACCTATCGCTGAATTTCCTTCAAGCTTTTTTAGAATTTTGCGAAAAGTAAAATTATCTGAAATTAAACCATCGGCAAAATGAAAATTTGCATTTTCACCATCCATTGAAACAATTCCCCCAGCCTCTTGCCCACGATGTTGCAATGCATGCAACCCCAAAACTGTATTGATTGAAGCATCAGGAGAGCCAAAGATTGCAAAAATTCCGCATTCGTCGTTAAATTTATCAAACATAAAAATAAAATTATTTAATTTATTTACATTTTACAATCAAAAATAAATGATTGCAATCTTTACAATTATATAATCACTTCCAATCTTAATTATTTAAGCAGATCATAATTATTTCTCGACATCAAATATTTATAAACAATCATATTTTCAATAATTCTTTGAACATAATTTCTGGTTTCAGAATAAGTTATTAACTCAATCCAATCTACGATTTTATCTTGATCTTTTTCTTTTCTTGGGTCGTAAAATTCATTAATCCAACGCCTTGTGGCATTTGGTCCAGCGTTATAAGATGCAATCGCCAACATTTCTGAACCTTCAAATTCATCAATCAATTTTTTAATATAAAAAGATCCCAAGCGAATATTATAACGAATATCTCTGGTCAATTTTTTTTGATTATATGGAATTCCGATTTCTTTGGACACTAATTTAGCGGTGGCAGGCATCAACTGCATATAACCAAGGGCCCCAACCCTACTAACCGCCATTTGGGCAAATCCACTTTCTTGCTTAATAATAGCATGAACTAACGGAGCATATTCATCATTCATAACTTCGCTAATAATTTGGAATTTTTCCTTAATAAAAAATACATTCTTTTTTGATGCAAATCTAGAAATTCTTGTGTCAAGTTGGCGATCGCCAATTTCTTCAATTATCTTCATTATCACCGCTATTTGTCCATCGGTTGGAGCATTATTGACTAACCATTCAAAAATTTTGGTGGCATTAGCTCTATCGCCTGAAACCGCAAGAATATAGGCAATTTGAGCAGCTCTGGATTCAGAAATTTTAGCAATATCACGACCAGTTATTTCTGGACTTTTTGGTAAGACAATATCCTTAGCCGAACCAAGTGGGTCAAGCGATTTATGTTTATGTATCGCCAATTGACCATAAAAGAAAATTGGATATTGGCTAGCAATTTTAAAGGTTTCAATAGCCTTTGATTTTTCTGACATCGCTTCATAACACATGGCTTCCCAATATAATGCTCTTGAAATTGTAACGGGTTGGGTAACATTATTTTTCATTTGTAAAAAATGCTTCAAGGCATATTTGGGTTCATCTAAAAATCTTAGAGCCACCCAACCCGCAGTCCACTGCGCTTCCCAATAATCTGACGAGGTGGTTGGAAGATTATGATTTGAAATGATTTGGTAGGATTTTTTATAATTGCCAGTTTTTAACATTTCGCGACCATATAATCTTCTAAAGCTCCACCATTTATCTGGATTAACATAATCTTTTGGAGTTTCAATTAAAATTTCCAATACATCATCAATTTGGTCTTTTGATTTATACCAGATCATTCTTTTAAAATTTAACAGCTCATTTGAACGCAGTCTTCTTGGTACATCAAGCATTATTTTATCGATATAACGAGGCGATTCATCAAACTTTAATATAGTTTCAAATAAGGTGCGATAATCCTCGCCAACATAACTCATAATTCGAAAAGATTCGGATTTTTTATTTTCCCAAAGTAAGCGCTCAATTCTTTTGGCATGATCTTGTTGGGTTAAAACATTTTTGAATTTTTCTAAAAATTGGCGCTCTTCAACTTCAGTAAAATCTTCTGCAATCCATACTTTGGCTATTTCCGATTGAATGGATTTATTTTGTAAATCTTTAATTTTTTCATCAAAATTTTTATAATTTGAAGATAGTTTTGAAATTTTTGACTCAATCACATAAAGCTTTGATTCTGTAGTTAATGCTGGATTGGTGTTGAAATAAATTTCAGAATATTTGTAATCAATATTATTATTCACGGCAATTTTTTCGACATTTTTACGCAAATCGGTGATATTTGGAAAAAAAGGATTATCCATAACAAAGCTTGATATGTCGCTAAATGTAACCTTTTTCAAATCAGCTTTAGAACTATATTTATTCCACAAAATTATATCCATTACTGCATCGGCTAATGAATTTTTATATTCATTATTTTTACTTTGCAAAATTTTAGCCAAGCGAATGGCGTCATCATAATCGTTAATTTTTAGTTTATTGTTAATATTTTGTAAAATCTCAATATCACTTTTTGAAAATTTTTTCCATAATTTTTGGGAAATAAAATCTTCTTTTTTCGATAATTCTTGTTCAATATTTTTGTTTTCAAGAGTGTTTTTATCTTCGGGCAATTCTTCATCATCATCTTCGGATTGAACCTTGTTATTAGTGGTTTTTTCACTGATTTTTTGATATTTTATATTTGAATTAATTTTTGCATTTTCTTGGGTTTTTTGGATTTTTTTAGGATTTTTATTTTTATCAAAATAAGTTTTGGTTGGCTTAGAATATTTGTGATTTTTTACAGCCTTATTAGAGTTCGAAGTGACACGATATTTAGCTTTGGAATTATTATTAGAATCATTTCTATCGCTTTTTGCCGAGGCATTGGCAAGTGGCAAAAAAAACAACATTAAAAGAATAAGAAAATTTTGTTTGAAAAATATTTTTATTGTTAAAATATCTTTGACGCAGCGGTTTTGTTGGTTTAATATGGTTTTAAAAAAGTAATTCATTTAGAAGTTTTTGATTGTATAAAGTAAAATTTATTTAAATAAATTTAATCCATAGATTATATTATAAAAAAATTTTAAAACTCAATTTGTAATTTAAATTTTTTTTTATATTATTTACTTAAAATGATTTATTAATAATTGAACTTTTAAAAATAATGCAATTTATTCAAAATTTTATAACCAAACTAACCTGCAAAAAAATTGGTTCCGATGAGTTTGGTAATGAATATTATGAACATAGAAACAAAAAAAGATTTGTGGTTTATAATGGCATTGCAGAGCCAACTAAAATTCCAGCAGAATGGCATGTGTGGATGCATTACATGACCAATCAAGCACCAGTTCAAATTAATACCAACAAATATTCTTGGCAAAAAATTCATTTACCAAATCTTACTGGCACCTCAAATAGTTACAGCCCATTAAATTCTAAATCCAATACCAATAATCCCCCTCATTACGATGCTTGGGATGCAAATAATATTAAAACATATGAATAAATCTAATCATAATTACTTTGATTTTGCCGTTGGTTCCATCGTTTTAGGTGTAGCAACTTTATTCTTTTTTACTTCACTTCAAAAATCAAAAATTTCTAACCATAATGGCTATAATTTAATTGCTAAATTCGAAAGCGCAGATGGCTTATCCTCTGGAAGCGATGTTAAAATTTCTGGGGTAAAAATTGGCTCGGTCGTTAGTCAAGAACTCGATAATAAAACTTTTCAAGCAGTTGTTACGATTAAACTAAATAACGATGTCAAAATACCAACCGATTCTTCTGCAAAAGTGGCTTCGGAAGGGTTGTTAGGTTCTAAATATATTTCAATTGTTCCGGGTGGCGATACCGAGTTTTTAGCTCAAAATCAAGAAATTACTTTTACTCAATCTTCAGTTAATTTTGAAGAACTTCTTGGAAAATTCATTTTTGGCGGAAATAAAAATGCAAATAACTAAATTTTTTTCAATTTTATTCTTAACTATTTTTCTCAATAATAATAGTATTGCTCAAAACAAAAATACTAAAGCTCAAGAAGTTGAAAAAAATACAGAAAAAACTGGTTTTAGCGATACTGCCAGCGAAAATTCCGATATTAATTTAGAGCAAGATGATATTGAAGGGAGCTCAGGTGGATTCACCAATTACGCATTGGTACAAATTTTAAACAAAACCACCGCCAAAACATCTTATAATGAATTAAAAGTTAATGATAAAACTAATTTTGGTAGTCTAAAAATTATTCCACATAAATGCTGGCAATCACCGCTTGAACAAAAACCTGAGAGCAAAATTTTACTTGAAGTCTTTGAGGCGAAAAATGAGGGTAAGGATAAAATAACCGAAAAACGAATTTTTTATGGCTGGATGTTTGCTTCAAGCCCTTCAATTTCTGGACTTGAGCATCCAATTTACGACATTACCGCGATTAATTGTTTTAATAAATAACTATGATAAAAATTTCTCCATCCATTTTATCGGCAAATTTTTCCAAATTAGGTGAAGAAATTATCGCTTTGGACAAGGCGGGTGCCGATTATATCCACATTGATGTAATGGACGGCGCTTTCGTTCCAAACATCACTATCGGAAGCGATGTTGTTAAGGCTTTACGCCAATTCACATCAAAACCATTTGATGTTCACCTCATGATTAACAATCCAGATTTACATATCAAAAATTTTGCTCAAGCGGGTGCCGATATTATCACTATTCATCAAGAAGCCAGTATTCATCTTGATAGATCACTTAACTTAATCAAATCATATAATGTTAAAGCTGGGGTTTCTTTGGTTCCATCTACTAGCGAAGATTGTCTTGATTATGTTTTGGAAAATATTGATTTAATTTTGGTAATGACAGTTAATCCAGGATTTGGGGGGCAAAAATTTCTATATAATCAACTTAAAAAAATTGAAAAAATTCGAAATAAAATTGAGAAAATTGGTAAGAATATCGAATTAGAAGTTGACGGCGGTATCAATGATTTAACCGCTAAACAATGTATTGATGCTGGAGCCGATGTTTTGGTTTCGGGTTCATATATTTTTTCTAACAACAATTATGCCAAAACCATAAATAACCTTCGTAATTCCTAAATTTACCAATAAATAACTCCAAAAAAAACTCTTTCTATCAAGAAAATCTAATCCTTGCACCAATTGCATCACCAATGGCCTGAAGCGATGAAATATGTAGTCTATTTTCGATAGGTGCAGTTGATGGATTTGGTTGACCAGATTCAGACATTGAATTTTGTGAGCTAGATGCAGTTGATGGATTTGGCCATCTAGAACCCAACGGTACTGCTGGTGTACCGGTTCTTTCCAACAATCCTAGCAATATTGTTTCTCCATTTTGAATAAATAAATAATTTCTTACAAAAGGGAAATTTGGATCAGATGATTGAGTGTCAGCTACGGGTCCTATAAATTTTTTATATTTATCTATGAGGCTTATATGGTTAATATGTCTTCCCACTTGATTTGCAACAATAATTGATGTTCCTGCAACCACTCCAGCATCACAACCTGTGGAGCAAGGAGCACCAATATATGTTAAACCCAAAGATAAACCTAATGTTAAAATTGCTAACTGAATCCCTCTTGCAAACAATTCATCTTGATTATTAAGATTTTGATCTAAAATATTTTTTTTAATATTTTTATTCATCAAAATAAAGTTTTTAAATGAATCTACATTTAACATTTTATTGTGATTTAGAGTGTGATATAAATCGACAACTTGTTCATTTTCTTCGCCCTTTGTCTCTAAAATAGAACTTAAAAAAAGATTTAAATTCGGTATCTGGATTTGAAAGATCTGAAAGATAACCTTGTCTAAGCTCATTATTGCCTAAATTATTGGCAATATCTTTTAAAATTGGATTTCTAATTTTATTGAAATTTTGTTGAAGGTTTGCTTCTTGATTATCTTGTGCAATAGCTTGTCCATTATGTTGTGGAATAATTGGAGAAATATTAGTAATCATAAATTTATTTTAATATTATAAAAATTATTTATAATTAAATTATAATTTACAATAATACTTTATATTTCTTGTTAATTTAAATTAATTTGTTTTAAATTAAAATTACCCACCAAAAAATATTTTATTAAATCTAAACTTTACAATTAAAGATTTTATTTAATTTGATATTGAAAAATTAATTTTAAAAAAATCGATGATGATTTTCAAATATAGCATTTTGAAATTCGAAATATCATTAATATTAACAGACTTCAATTATTACCGTTGACGAAAAACAATATCCCCGTTAAGTCGATTAACTTGTGTGGAAATGGCAATTGAATCTATTGGCCTATCCATTGCATTCACTGTACCTTGAGGTGCCCTTACTTGATTTTCACTAGCAATATGGTTTTGCCGAACACCATCTTGAGGAGCTCCTATTGTCTGATTTTCTCTTGCATTAATTCTCTGGTTAGATAATGAGACATTATAAGTAATCAAATAAATTTCTTACACAATGGCCTCCAATGCCACTAGCAACCCCCGTCAAAATTGCACCTTCAAGTGGATGACCAGAAGCTAAACAACCCGCTCCAATAGCAGACATCGCTAAACATACTGACGAAATCATGCAAATTGTCGAAGCTTTAGTTGAACTGGTTACGCGATTATTTTATTGTCGAATTTCATCTATAGTTAAAACTGAATTATCTTGAGGAGGTTGCTGAGCCAAATCAACATTTTGAATATTTTGGTCTTGGTTATCAATATTTAACATTTTAATAAATTTTATTTTGGTGCACTCGGCGGGATTTGAACCCACAACCTTTGCCTTCGGAAAGCAACACTCTATCCAGTTGAGCTACGAATGCTATTTTAAAGAGAATTTATTTACTCATCACTTACTTGCTCCACTCCTTCAACTTCTGGAATGTAGTGTTTAAGCATATTTTCAATGCCATTTTTTAAGGTTATACTCGAACTTGGACAGCCAGAGCAAGATCCTTTCAAAGCCAAATAAACAATACCATCTTCAAAGGAATGGAAGGTAATATCACCTCCATCCATGGCAACTGCTGGTCTAACTTTTATTTCAATTAATTCTTTAATTTGTTTGACAATTTCCGAATCCTCATTGGAGTTTTGAGAATTTTTTATTTCAGATTTTGAATTAGCAACATTTTCAAATAAAATTGGTTTATTAGTGGTATAAAAATCCATAATTGTAGCCTGAATTTCTGGCTTCAAATAATCCCAATTGGCATTGCCCGATTTGGTTATGGTAATGAAATCTTTACCAAACATTACCGCCTCAATACCCGTTATAGCAAAAAGCTGAAGAGCGAGTGGCGACTTGGCGGAAGCCTGTTTTTGACTTTTAAATTCAATCACCCCGTCTTCAACAACGATTTTATTATCTGGAATAAATTTAAGAGTTGCTGGATTGGGAGTTTCTTCGGTTTGAATAAACATAAGTTTTAAATTATTTGTTAATATTTTTAATCCACCAAGTTTCAAGAGCTAATGAATATTTTGGTGTAATTTTTGGAAATTCAAAAATATTTCGGTATAAAATTCGATATTTATTATTATACCATTGAGGTATAATATAATAGTTCTCAAGTAAATATCTATCAAATTTTTTACATAATTTTGGCAAATTTTGAATTTTTTTGGCGCTAGAAATTTTTTCAACAAGATCATCAATTATTTTATCATTGAAACCAGAAAGATTGGCTGAACCTTTGATGTCCTTTTGCGAAGAATGAAAATAGGCAAACAACTCCGAACCTGGAACCATTTGTTGCGGTATCGTTGAAACTATAATATCATAATCAAAATTATTAAGTCTAGTTTGGTATTGATTTTCGTCGACAAAGCGCATTTTGGCAAAAATTCCAATTTTCTTAAGATTTTTAATATAAGGAGCGATTACCATTTCAAAGGTTTTTTGGTCAATTAAAAACTCGATATTTATTGGAATATTTTGTGCGGAAAATAATTGATTATCCTTAATTTTATATCCAGCTTGCAATAAAATTTCTTGGGCTTGCAAAATATTTTCTCGATTAAATCCATCGCCATTAGTTTTGGAAACGTAGCTAAATGGCTTAATTTGGTCGTCGTGATAAATTGAATTCGTAAAAAAACTTTGATTACGAATATAAGAACCATAAAAAATATGAGATTGAAGCCATTCAAAGTCAAAAACTAAGGCAATAGCTTTTCTTAATGCCAAATCCTGAAATTTTTGTTTTCGCAAATTCAAAATAAAACTTTGGGTAGAAGGTGGGGTTTGATGCGGAATTTCTACCTTAATAATTTCGCCATTCTCAACCGCCTTGATATTGTATAAATTTGCCCAATTTCTAGCAATATTTTCTTGCCTTATATCATATTTCTGCGACTTAAAAGCCTCAACCAAGACATTATTATCGAGGTAATAATCAAAGGTAATTTTATCAAAATTATACCGTCCAAGGTTAATTGATAAATTCTTAGCCCAATAGTTTTTTACTCGCTCATAAACTACAAAACGATTTGCACCAAATTCCTTAATTTTATATGGACCAGAGCCGAGCGGAATTTCAAGTGAAGATTTAGAAAAATCATTTTTGTCATAAAAATGTTTTGGTAAAATTGGCAATGAAGCAATCAAGAGGGGTAAATTGCGATTTTGTGAATTTTTTAAATTAAAAACTACCTGATATTTGTCGATTTTTTTTACCTCTTTAACATCACGATAACTCATTTTGTATGATGGGTGTCCATCTTGCAATAATTTGTAAAAAGTAAAAACCACGTCATCGGCAGTAATATTTACGCCATCATGGAAATAGGCATTTTGATTTAAGAAGAAAGTAAGATTTAATTTGTCATCAGAAATTTTTACCGCCTTAGCAATTAAACCGTATCTTGAACCAATTTCATCATCTACGCCCTCCATTAGACTATCATAAATCAATGATAAACCTTGAGCCGGCAAACCTTTTAAAATGAATTGATTGAAAGAATTAAACCCGCCCTCAACTCCATATTTAACCTCTCCACCCTTGGGCGCATTTGGATTTACATATTCAAGATGAGAAAAATTTTGCGGATATTTTAATTTTTCAAATATCGAAATTCCGTGAGAAATATTCGATGCCAAAGCTTTGGAAGGCAATGAATTTAAATAACAACAAATCAAAAAAAATTTTAAAAAAAATTTCATTGCCCAAAAAATAGATTAATTAATATTGCGGAGTTTAATTTTTAGTATTATAATTTTTTTTAAATTTAATTCCAAGAATGATTTTATAAAAATGATTTTAATTCGTAATTTAAATCAAATATCACAGCAAATACCAGCAATTGCCTTAACCATCGGCAATTTTGATGGAGTTCACCTTGCCCACCAAAAAATTATTGCCAAAACTCATGAAATAGCCAAAAAAAATCATTTGAAAACCGCCCTACTCACTTTTGAACCTCACCCAATTATATTTTTAAATAAAAATAATCCAAATTTTAGCAAAAATTTTCGTATTTATAGTTTAGCAAATAAAATAAGAATTCTTCAAAATTATAATTTAGATTATCTTTTAATTTTAAACTTCAATAATTATCTATCGCAATTAAGCCATAACAACTTTATTGAAGATATATTAATAAATAAATTTAATACTAAATCACTAATCGTTGGCTATGATTTTACCTTTGGCAAAAATCGCCAAGGTAATTTTAAAACCCTAGAAAATTACGATTTTGATTTACATGAAATTAGTCCAATTAAATTCGATAATGACCTCACAATTTCTTCTTCGCAAGCTAGAAATTTTATAAAAAATGGTGAAATAAAAAAATTAAATTTAATTTTAGGAAAAAATTATCAAATTGAAGGAATGGTGGTTAAAGGCAATCAAATTGGGCATAAAATCGGCTTTGCCACCGCTAATTTATTTACCAAGCCTCATTTAATCTTGCCAAAATTTGGTGTCTATAAAACCAAAATTTTTATTCCAAAAATGCAAAAATTATTTTCGGGCATAACCAATTTTGGCATCAAGCCAACTATTAATCAAAATAATTCTCAACCGATTTTTGAAACACATATTTTTGATTTTAACCAAGATATTTATGGGCAAAAAATTGTAGTTATCTTCGAGGATTTCATTCGCGATGAAATAAAATTTATTAATCTTGAACATTTAAAACAGCAAATCCAATTAGATATATCATCAATAATTAATTAGTTTTTGGTTCTTTATTAAAAAAAATTATTTACTTAAAAAAAAATTAATTTAGAATTTAAAAAAAATTAAAGCTAAATTTTAAGCTAATGCAAAAATTCAATAAAATTAAATCAATAATTGCTGGGATTGCCCTTATTAATATCGATACCGATATGATCATTCCAAAACAGTTTCTTAAAACTATAAAAAGAACTGGTCTTGGCAAAAATCTTTTTCATGAAATGCGTTATGATTTAAACGAAAATATCATTGCCGATTTCGTTTTAAATCAAGAACCTTTCAATAAAGCGCAAATTTTAGTTGCCCAAGATAATTTTGGTTGCGGGTCAAGCCGTGAGCATGCTCCATGGGCTCTTCTAGACTTTGGAATTAGAGTGGTAATTGCTCCTTCATTCGCTGATATTTTCTTTAATAATTGTTTCAAAAATGGCATTTTGCCAATCACTTTACCACACAATGAGGTTGATGAAATTTTAAAATATTCTCAAGACAAAAATAATATTGCTGAGGTAGATTTACCAAATCAAACCATCTTAGCCAATAATAAAATTTATAAATTTAATATCGATGCTTTCAAAAAACATTGTTTAATTGAAGGGCTTGACGATATTGGTTTAACTCTTCAAAAAAATGATAAAATCGCTTCCTTTGAAGAAAATAACCGCAAAATTACACCGTGGCTTTATACGAATTAATAACATAAAAAATTTTTTAACATGACAATTTTATCAGGAAAAAAAGGTTTAATTATGGGTGTCGCCAATAATAGATCAATTGCTTGGGGCATCGCTGAAGAAGCCAAAAAATATGGTGCTGAATTAGCATTCACTTTTCAAGGAGAAGCACTACAAAAAAGAGTTGAACCTCTTGCTCAATCGGTTGGTTCAGACATAGTTTTACCTTGTGATGTTAACGACCCAGAATCAATCAAAAAAGTCTTTGAAGTTTTGGAAAAAAAATGGGGCAAATTAGATTTTCTAGTTCATGCCATCGCATATTCTGACAAGGAAGAGCTTCGTGGAAAATATTTACACACCTCGCCACAAAACTTCGTCAACACCATGAATATTTCGGCATTTTCTTTAGTTGCAGTTGCCAAAGAAGCTGAAAAACTAATGATTAATGCTGGAGGTGGAAGCATTATCACCCTTAGCTATTATGGCGCTGAAAAAGTTATGCCACATTATAATGTGATGGGCGTTGCCAAAGCAGCCCTTGAAGCTAGCGTTCGTTACTTAGCTATGGATATGGGCAAAGACAATATCAGAGTCAATGCAATTTCAGCAGGCCCAGTCAAAACTTTAGCTGCCAGTGGAATTGGTGATTTTAGATTAATTTTCAAATGGAACGAATATAATGCTCCACTGCGTCGCAATGTGTCTTTACAAGATGTAGGTGGTGCTGGTGTCTTCTTATTATCTGATCTTGGCAATGGCGTTACTGGCGAAACTCTTCATGTCGATGCTGGCTATCATGTGGTTGGTATGAAAGCCCCAGATGCACCAGATATTGCTATTGTTAAGGACGGCGAATAAATTATTATTTTTTAATAATTCACCAAATTAAATAACTATTTAAATGTTTATCAATCATTCGCCTTTTTTAATTATTATATCTTCACCTTCAGGAGCTGGAAAATCAACAATCTGCAAAATGATTGTGCAAAATGACCCACTAATCCAACTCTCAATTTCGGCCACAACTCGAGCTAAAAGGCCAAATGAAATTGATGGGCAACATTATTATTTCGTTTCGCAAGAAAATTTTTTAGCAATGAAAAATCAGGATGAATTTTTAGAAGATGCTGAGGTTTTCGAAAATTTCTACGGAACGCCAATATCACCCGTCAAAGAGGCCTTAAATAAAGGACATTGTGTTTTATTTGATATCGACTGGCAGGGTGCCAGACAAATTCGTGAAAAATTTTCTAAAAACGAAATTGTTTCCATTTTTATTTTACCACCTTCACTTCAAGAACTCGAAAGAAGACTTCGGGCTCGCGCTCAAGATCCAGAAGATATTGTTCAAAGCAGAATGAAAAAAGCCTTAAGCGAAATTAGCCATTATCATGAATATGATTATTTGATTATCAATGACGATTTGAACAATTCTTATCAAAAAATTCGCTCCATCATCGAAGCTAAAAGAGTTGAAAGACAGCAACCGCAATCAATAAAAAAATTCATTAATCAATTTCAATAATATGCACGAATTCTTAAAGGAAATGATCAGCGTTGTGGTCACAATCACTGAACAGCTTGGCTATTTGGGTATTTTTATTGGCATGTTTTTAGAAAGCACCTTATTTCCAATACCAAGTGAAATTATCATGATTCCTGCAGGCATTGCCAGCTCAAAAGGCTCGCTTAATATTTATTTGGTCACTTTTTTTGGCATTATTGGCAATGTAGCTGGTGCGATTTTTAGTTATTATTTAGCATTTTTTTTAGGACGAAAAATTATTTTAAAAATTGGTATGTATTTTTTTATTAAACCTCAAACCATTGAAAATATTGAGGTATTTTTTAAAAATTATGGAAATATTTCGGTTTTTATGGGAAGATTACTTCCGGGATTTCGACATTTTATTTCCCTGCCTGCAGGTCTTGCTAAAATGAATTTCAAATTGTTTTTCTTTTACACCAGCCTAGGCGCTACAATTTGGACTAGTATTTTAGCATTTTTTGGATATTTTATTGGCGAAAATCAAGATTTAATTTTCACTTACCTTCGACAAATCACCATTTCTTTATTTGTAATTACGGCAATAATTATTGTTATGGTTATAACCTATAAAAAACTTAAGAAATATCAATCTTAAAATCGGCAAATATTTTTTTTATAACCTTGGCGAGTTTTTCAATTTGGCTTTTTTGATGCTCACTTTGAAAAGAAATTCTCAATCTTTCACTTTTAATCATTACTGTTGGCGACCTTATTGCCGAAACCAAAAAACCTTTCTTTAAAATTTCCTTTTGAATTTTTAATAGCTTATCATTATCTCCAATAATAATTTTTACGATTTGCGAATCAGGTTTTTTTAGCCCCATTAATTCACAAAAATATTGCGCATTTCTTATGGCTTTAGTGGAATTTTTTGTTTTTTGTAGAAATTGAAATGACCGAATTGCACTGGCTAAAATCGCTGGAGGAAGAGCCGTTGAATAAATTAATGACCGCGAAAATTGAACAATATTTTCAATTAATATTTCATTTCCAGCAATAAAACCCCCAAAAGACCCGATAGTTTTTGATAAGGTTCCCATAATTAATAAATTTGGACTTGAAGAAAATTTATGATCCAATCCGTGAGCATTGTCAATAATTAAAATTGCTCGATATTCTTCAGCTAATTTGATAAATTCATCAAAATTTGGGCAATCACCATCCATTGAATAGACCGACTCGATGATTATCAAGCAATTTAAATGAGAATCACGATTTTCTTGCAATATTTGTTTGCAATGTTTTACTGAATTATGCTGGAATCGGCAAAATTTGGCTTGCGAAATTTTGGCTCCATCAATAAAACATGCGTGAATTAATTTATCGGCAATGATAATATCGTCTTTACCCGCTAATGCCTTGACAACACCGATTGCCGTCATATATCCTGAAGAAAAAACAACCGCTTTTGGTAATCGATAAAATTCGGCAATTAATTTTTCTAGCTTGGAATAAAGCTGATTATTGCCAGAAACAAAGCGAGATGCACCTGCACCAACACCATATTTTTTTATAGCCGATATTGCGGTTTTTTTTAGAATATCGCTTTGGGTTAAACCCATATAATCATTGGATGCAAAGGAAATTACCTTTTTTAAATTATATTTGATTTTAGTAGCATCAATGGCATCTGAATTTACTAAATTTCGGTATAAATTTTGTTTTTTTAGTGCATTAATTTTTTCAAAATATTCTTTAAACATTATTTCTAAATCTTTTTATTGCTTAAAATTTTTAAATATTCTACAATTATGAAGTTATTTTATAAAGATTATTTTTCAATTCACTATTTATCTTATCTAAAGCCTATCATTAGCTTTAATTAAAATTTAATGAATATTTTATTTTTTACTTGATTTTGTTTGTTTTTCGTTAGCCCTTTATAAAATATTTTTTTAATATTTTTAACATAATTTATGACAAATTTTTCAGCGCTTAATATCAATAGCAAGATTATTGATATTCTTGAAAAAAAAGGTTACTCAACACCAACTCCAATTCAAGAACAAGCAATTCCAAATATTTTAAATGGCAATGATCTAATTGCTATTTCCCAAACAGGCACTGGCAAAACCGATGCTTTTTGTATTCCTTTAATTCAACTTTTAATCGACAATCAACCACAACAAAAACCTCTTCATATTTCTTCGTTAATATTGGCACCAACCCGTGAATTAGCTACGCAAATTGCCGAAAATATCAAGCCGTATTGTCAAAAATTTAATTTAAAATATGCCACAATTTATGGAGGCGTTGGCGAACGTGACCAAATTAATAATTTGCATAAAGGTTTAGATGTTTTAATAGCCACTCCAGGAAGATTAATTGATTTAACAAATCAAAATTATGTTAAATATTCGGATGTAAAAATCCTAATACTTGACGAAGCTGACCGCATGCTGGATATGGGATTTTACGAAGATATTAAAAAAATATTAAAATTATTACCAAATAAAAAACAAACACTTCTATTTTCGGCAACAATGGCTAGAAAAATTGAAGATTTGGCAAATGATATTTTAAAAAATCCAACTAAAATTCAAACCGCTAGAGTTTCTAGCACTGTCGACAAAATCGACCAAAAAATAATAACCACCAGCAAAAACCAAAAATTTAGTGTTTTGCATTATTTATTGTCGAATCATCAAGAGGGATCGATTTTGATTTTTTGCCAAACCAAACATAATGCCAATAGATTGTCTACTCGCTTAGCAAAATGCGGATTCAATAATCTAGTCATGCATGGCAATAAATCTCAAGCAGCCCGAGACAAAGCCATCAAATCATTTGCCAATGAATCGGTAAATATAATGGTAGCCACCGACTTAGCATCTCGAGGCATTGATATTTCTAAAATTACTCTAGTAATAAATTACGACCTACCTCGGGACAGTGAAAATTATGTTCACCGCATCGGAAGAACTGCTAGAGCTGGCAGAAGCGGTTGTGCGATTTCGATTTGTGAACCCGAAGAATTTAGAAAAATTAAACTAATCGAAACTTTAATAAATAAACAAATTCCTCGCGAAGATTGTTCTAATCTTAAAGGATTTAAAGTTATTGAATTACCTAATGCAATTATTGGTAAAAAAATTAATAATTCAGAGCATAAAAAGTTTTTTGGAAGAAGAAACGAAAAAAAACAATCCGACAAAAATCCAAAAAAACCAAAAAAATTTCAAAAATATGAAAATGAATTTGGACAAAAAAAATCATTTAGCTTAAAAAAATTTGGTAAAAAAATATTTAAAAAAATATTTTAGAGCTAATTTTTTATCAATTTAAAAATTTTTTTAATAAAAAGTAAAATAATTATTTATTTTTGAATTTAACTTTGTATTTTGGTATGTGAAGAAATAACTTTTTGTTATTTCATTGAATTAAAATTAATAAATATCATGGAAAAAATTACTGGAAAAGTTAAATGGTTTAATGCTACTAAAGGTTATGGCTTCATAAAGCCAGATGGCAGTGACAAAGATGTTTTTGTTCACATTAGTTCTGTAATTAAAGCTGGTTTAAAAACGCTTAATGAAAATCAAAAAGTTCATTTTACCTTAACTAATCGTAAAGGCAAAGAGTCGGTTGATGTTCTTGAATTAGCCGAATAAATTAAAATAATTATCGCAAAATCTTTCAACAGATTTTGCGATAAAATCAAAACACTCTCAAAAAAATCTTTAAATATTAATTATCTATTCACAAAAAATTTTGTTTCATAATCAAATGAAATTAAATAAACAAACCGCTCATAAGTTTTTTTATTGAAAAAAAAATAAATTTATAAGATACTAAAAAAGCACCAATAGCATTTATAATTTAAGAATTAACTAATTTAATTTAAGATGATTTTAGCAAAAAAGATATTATTCATATTTTTGATTGTTGTCGTTCAATCCTGCTCCAATAGAATCGCCAATCATAATTTTGCAATTGATTGTTCTAAATCGGAAAATGAAATAAATAAAAGACAGCAATTATTCAAACCCTTACTAGCAAAAGAAATCAAAAGAAGACAATCAATTTCATTGCCCTCAGTTTCAAAACTTAGCGATGAAAGTGTGGTTTCGCAAATTTTTAACTCAATAAAAAATACTCCAAAAGATGCTGAATATATTTTGGTTGATTTAAGATATTATAAAGCGGTAGACCTCATTAATATTATTTTTTCTAGCGAATCAGACTTTACCCTCACCCCATATTTATTCACCTCAAAATATTCGCAGGGTTTCTTTTCGATGATCAACTTTAATAATTCTGCAATCACCATCTTACCGCCTCAGGTTTTAAAAATTTTTAAGCCAGAAAAAATATTTCGTCCTGACTTAGTTGGCAAAGAAATAATAATTAATGCCAGCAATTCTAATTCAATATTTGGTAATTTAAAATTTGCTCCAAACTTTCAATTTTCTCTTTTAGCTGATAACATTAAAAAGCCAGTTAGACTTGATTTAAGAGAGGCAAGTAATATGCAATTTAACCTAAATCGCAAATGGATTATGCCGGTTTACAGCCTTGAAAATAGTAGCACCGACCTTGGAAAGGTAACAACTGCTTTTATAAAATATATCAATAACAAAAATTCAAAACTTTATTTGCAGAAATTTTATAAATCGCAAGATAAATGTTATATTGACAATAATTTAAGATTTAATATAATTAACTAGAATTAATGAATTTATATATAAAAAATATATTTTTAATTATTTTATTAGCTTTTAACACTTCATGTTATAGCTATAATACTGATTTTAATGAATTAGAAAAAATAACTGTCTCCTCATTATCAGAAATTAAAAAAGGGGAATCCTGTTCACGCAATTTATTTGGTGGCTTTACCATTCCTTATATTGGCGAAACTGCCATCAAATTATCTGGTGATCAGTCGGTTATTTCGGCAATTAAAAATGCCAACATACAAAGTGTTTATGCTGTAGATAAATACAGCAAAAATTATTTCCTATTCAGCAAAAGATGTACTGTAGTTTTTGGTAAATAAAATAATTAAATCAAACTTAATTATTTTACCATGATCAAAGACCAATTTAATCTCTACAAAAACAGCTGGGTTAACTCCTCTAAAATTGGCTTTTCGGTCGATGAAAATTTTAACGCCATTCCCTGGTATAGCTTCGAGGCTATTGAATTTTTAAAACTTCACCTCAAAAGCGAACATAAGGTTTTTGAATTTGGATCTGGTTCTTCAACTATTTTTTATAACAATAACTGTTCCAAGGTTGTAGCTGTTGAAAGCAACAAATCTTGGTTTGAAATAATTTGCGAAAAAATTCAAGGAAAAGTTAATTCTAATAATGATCACTTTATTGCCAAAAATTCTGAAATTTTTTTACTTGAAAACGCCATTGATAATGTTGATTACCAAAACTTCGCTAATAATTATTCACACAAAAATAATATAAAATTTGATTTTATCGTAATTGATTCATTAAAAAGGCATCTTTGCACACTTCAATCCCTTGACTCTCTAAAATCAGGAGGCTACCTAATTCTTGATGATTCAGAGCGTTCAAATTATCAGAAAACCATAGATTTTTTGGAAAATAATAACTATGAACATATTGTTTTTTCTGGTATTGCACCTGCCCAATTGAAAATCAAAAATACTAGCTTTTTCTTAAAAAAATAAAACTTTGCTTAAGAAAATTTAGATTGATTATTCGATAAATATACAAAACCTACTTATCATCGCCCTTTGGAGCATCACCGCCAGATTTAGAATCGTCGCCCTTTGAATCGTCGTCCTTTGAATCGTTGCCCTTAGCATCATTTCCAGCCGAACTTGAGTCTCCATCTTGTTTTTTATCGCCATCTGGAGTTATATCACCCCTCTTGCCCTTACTTAATGCAAATCTGCCACCCTTGGCCGCCAATCCTCCACCCTGAATCGCCAATCTTTTGGTTGCATTCAAAGCCCTCTTCTGAACTGCTCTTATGGCTTTTTTGGCTACGCCAGCAATGTTTGGAGCCTTATCGGCACTCAATTCTTGACCACCAACTAATTTTTTGGCAACAAAAGTTATCTTATCCATAAAACTATACATCACAAACATTATTATCGCGCCTTTAAGAATGGTGTTAATTTTTTCTGGATTTAAACCTACTAAAACTGGAATCGCCAAATC
>JALREU010000159.1 GCA_023256705.1 Rickettsiales bacterium | reverse complement strand
TTATAAATACTATATTCTAAGCAATTTCTGATTCAAAAAATTACAGTTAATAAAATCCTAAAAATAAGAAAAAATAAAAATAGAATAATTAAATATACTAATGGTATATTGCAATAACCATCAAATGCAAACCCAGTATATATTTTTTATTATGTTTTATGGTTAAAAATAAAGATCAAAGCGATAATGATTTTATACTGAAAATTGCTGAGGTAATTTATGAAATTAATGAAATCAAAAAGAACGAAGTTAAAATACTAAATATTGATTCTATAGATAAATCAATGTCTTGTAGTAAAGAAATTAGCGAGAAAAATAAAATTATTGATTAGAATTTTTAAAGAAAATTTCACTGTTTTTTAAAATAGATTTAGATGCTAATCCTTCAAACATTTTGTCTTGAGTTTTTTTTATAAAAATTTGTTGTGATTCGCCATTTTCAGGGTTTTGTCGATATTGTAAAATTATTGAAAACATTGTTGTGGCAATTCTCAAAATATCCTTTTTTTCTAATTCATTTCCAAAATCATTAGAAGCAATTTCAACACATTGCTCGAGAAGAAGGCGATGATTTTCATCAAAATTTTGGATAGGTTGACCAGAAATTATTTCCTCAACAGTTACCTCTAAAATTTCCGCAATTTTAGATAAAACTTTAAAAGAAACAGAAAAATCACCTTTTTCGAATTTAGAAATATGACCTTTTGTGACCCCAACACTATTAGCCAAATCAACTTGGGAAACATTTTTTCTTTCTCTGATTTGCTTTAAAAAGTTTTTGGGCATTTTTAAATAAAAAATTAAATAAAGTCCGATTAAATATATTACCGTTATACTGATTTAATATAATATAATCCATTGATTTATTTTTAAAGTAAATATACAAAACTAGAAGATTGATTTCTTTGTTAGTTCTAAAAAATGTGGTGTCTAATCAGAGCCAACTTAATCTTATTTTTTATTTTAATCGAAAGTTGGCATAGCCAAATTGAGTTTTTCTTTTAAGAAAAACTAATCTTTTCTTATCTATTTTTTTTATTGCGTCAGCCATTTCTTTGAAGTCAAGGTAGTAAAATTTTGCAGCCGCACCACTTCTCTTCATTATAAGCAAATCTAAGTAACAAATTTTTAAAGTTTTTAAATTTTAAATTATTGAAGAAAAATTTCTTACCAAGATTTGCTAATAATTCGAGAACCGAGCTTCAAATTTTCTCCACCTTGCCCTTAACAATTCGTTTCACTCATTGTTTGCGGTGACTTCAAAAAATGTCCATTCGCTCGCTTCGTTTCACTTGCTCGCTCCTCCTGACGCTCGCCGCTTGGCAGAGGTTGAAAGCAAAGCACTTTTCAAGTGCTTGTTTTCAACCTTATTAACAAAAAATTACAGGAGAAATTATGCAAAAAATCACGATTAATTTTAAAGATTATTTAGCAGAAATTTATGATAAACCCCAAAAAATTCATGAATCTTTTAAGATATTTCATAACTACAGTTTGTTTAATTCAATTCTTGCAGAAATTCAATTAGGTAAAGCAGAGCCAATAAATACTTATCAGGGTTGGATAAAATTAGGCAGACAAGTTAAAAAAGGAAGCCGTGCCATTGAACTATTTTTGCCCGTCAAATATAAAATTGAAAATGAAGAAAATGAAAAATTTGAACAGGATTTTTTTAAAACTGTTTTTATCAAGAAAAAATATTGGTTTGGCTTGTCGCAAACTGATGGCGAAGAATTTAAAATTGATAATTTGCCAAATTATAATATAAATCAAGCCCTAGAAAATCTTCAAATTAAACAAATAGAATTTGAAAATATTGATGGAAATTGCCAAGGTTATGCGATTCCAAATCAAAAGAAAATTGCAATCAATCCCTTATCTTATTCGCCGTTTGAAACTTTAATTCATGAAGCCGCCCATTGTTTATTACATGATAAAGAAAGTAAAATTGTAGATAATGAATTGCTTGATATTTCAACAAAAGAATTTGAGGCAGAAACCACAGCTTATTTAGTTTGTTGCTCGCTTGGAATGTTTGATAATCTTGAATATTCAAGGGGTTACATTTCTCAATGGATTAAAAGAAGTGATATTGAAGAAATAAACTTTAAAAGAGCTTTTGATTGTGCTAATAAAATTTTACAAGCTGGCTTAATTAAAAATAATCAGGGGTGACTATGTTTTTAGCAATTGATCAATTTGGTGAAAAATATTTATTAAAAACAAAATATCCTAGAAAAGAATTGGAAAAAATTTTTTGCACAAAAAATATAAACAAAATTTATATAGATGATAAAAAAGGAAACTCATTTCACACGGGATATTTTTTAAAAGGTTTATGGTTAAATCTTTATAAATTACAAAGTTTTAAAAAATAAAAATCATGTTCTTACTGGTTTCTTTTAAAAAGAAGCCAGCAAGAAAATTTAAAA
>JALREU010000158.1 GCA_023256705.1 Rickettsiales bacterium | reverse complement strand
CGAATCAGCTGGAGCAGTGATTTTAAAATCAGATTTATTCAAAGTTGATGAACTTCTTCATATAAGCTCAATAACCAGAAAAATTATTTTACAAAGCGCAATTGGCGGTATGATTTTGAGTGTAATTGGCATGATTTTTGCCAGTGCAGGCTATATTTCACCTTCGCTTGGAGCGGTTATTCAACAGGTTATTGATTTTTTAGCAATAATTAATGCATTAAGATTAACCTTGGTAAAAAATATACATTCTGATTTAAAAACTAACTAAAACTTCCACACTAAATTCACTCGAGAAATATTAATAGTGGCATTGGCATCAATTTCTCTTTGCGAGCCATCGGCGTCATAAATCCTAGTGTTGCCATCAATTGAATTGTTAAAAATAGAGTGATCAAGCATCACACGAAAATGCTCCATGACCGAAATATCCAAGCCAAGACCATATACAAAAGTAGGAACAGAGCCAATATTATTTAATTTTTTCGCACCCTTAAATTCTGAAATATAATTAAATTCTCCAAAACTAATTCCCAATTTAACATAAGGAATAAAATTTTTAAAAACATTTACCCCGAATTTTCCAGAATAAAAGGAAAAATTTGAAGATTTAAAAATCATTTTTTCCAACTCCGATTCATTGCCATTAATGGTTTTTGGAGGATTTCTTAAATTATTGTTATTTACGGAAATTTCTCCGATTATAATTGACATCTCTTGTCCTAAAAATAAACCATTGGAAAATAATCTACCCTGCCCCATAATAATCGAAGGATTAACCGAGCCACCATTAATGCTATGAGAAAATTTGCTAGATTTGGTTTCGCCAAATTTTCTAAAAGCTTCATCGACTTCTAAAGAAACATTAGAAATATTGGCGCCAATACCGAAATATAAACCATTAAAATTGTTGTCATGAGTAAAATTTGGCTTGTTTTGGTTATTCAAACCACAAAAATAAGATTGTCGATTTGAATTATCATAAACCCGATATCCAAGACCCATTCCATCTTCAAAATTTTTGTGTTTTTTATTTTTTTTATTTGCAGTTAAATCCTGATTGTAAATATTTGGATAATTTTCTGAAGAAATTGTGGTTTGGTCATAAAAATTTTTGTTATAATTTTCGAGGCTAGAATTAGAATAATCGTAATTATTTTTGGTTTGCAATTGATAATTTCCGACTGCCGAATTGTAAAGTTCGGTGTTTTTATCATTATATGAATATGGCATTTGATTTTTATTAAAATCATAACCATTTTGGTCATAGGATTTTAGGCGATAATCATCTCCGAAGCCATCTTGCAAATCTTGGGCAAATGAAATTTTAGCAATAAATGTTGATAAAATTATTAAAAATATAGCAAAAAATTTCATATTTAAAATCTATATAATATTCCAATTTTACCAGAATTAACTTTTAATCTAGCAATTAAAGTGTTAGATGAGTATGAATTTGTTGAAGTGGACATGCCAGCTCCAGCTTTATTTAGCCTAAACTGACCATATACTTTTGGTATCATCCAATAAGAATAATCGGTGTAAATACGAAAGTGGTTGCTAAGCAAATATTCGCCACCAACTGACAATCTAATTGGAGGCGGAATATTTTGCGATTCAACGGTAATACTATAATCTTTATTGCCAGTTAAATCATAAGAGGTAAAAGACCCAATGCCTGCGTTAAAATAAGCCATGGTTCTATCATTAAGAAGATAGCCGATTTTAGCATTGAAAAGAACATAATTTGAAACTGTAAAATTAAATTTGGTTAAAGATGAAGCGGTTTTGGTTTTAGTTTCATCATAATCGTCAATATTTAAACTTAAGGTTGAAGATAGGCTTGAAGTTCTAATTTCTAAATCACTACCCAAATAAACCCTATCAACCAAAGTTCCTCCACCTAAATTTGCAACTAATGAGGTTGAAGATCAAGATAGGTTAAGAGGTTTATTAATATCTGAATCAGCAATCAATGAATATTTGTTATTAGTGGCTGCATTTGATCTTGAGCTATCAATTATCATGTCGCCTGAAAATGAAGATCCTTCACCACCAATGGCAAAATACAAACCGTTCCAATTGTAAATATAATCAGTGGAGTCTCATTTTTTATCGACAAAAGGTTGGCAATTTAAAGACTTACCCTCGGGATCAACAATAGAAATACCTGATTTGACTGCCGAAGTCCCTGATCCAGAACAACCAACTCCGCCAACACCTCCCATCGACCCACTACCAAAGGCAAATACTTGACTTGAAAAAGATAACAATATTAATGCTAAAAATTTAAAAAATTATAATCTTAATATTTTAAATAAGAAATTATCTAATTTTAATCCAAATAAAAAAAATATATTTTTATTTAATGCTAAAAAAAATTCTAATAAACTACAAAGAATATTAAAAACGCTTAAATATATTAAAAATAATCCAAT
>JALREU010000157.1 GCA_023256705.1 Rickettsiales bacterium | reverse complement strand
GCTTTAGAGTCTTTAGCAAATAAAATTGATTCTAGTGTTAAATTAGAGACAAATGATTATAAAAGCAATTTATTATCGTGGCTTGATGAATTAGAAAATTTTGATTGCAGAAGCCTTGATTTTAGTAATTTTCCTATAACAATTTATTTAGCTGGTGAGAATGATAATATTGTATCGCCAAAGCAAATAGATTTGTTTCGAAATAAAATCAAAGAATTTGCAGATATTATTATTAAAAATTGTGGACATGCTCCGCACTATGAATTATTTAAATTATGAATAAAAAACTAAAAAATTATTATAAGGCAGTCGAGGAATTGACTAAGGAATTTTGCAAAAAATATTTTAAAGGAGTTTATGAATATGATGTCAATGATTGGGTTGGCGGTGAAATTGGAGGGGTTATTTCTATTAATGATTATTATTTTGATTTTAAAGATATTGAAATTGCCATCAAATACAAAGCAACTGAAAAAGAATTATTTGGCTTTTATGATGAAAGCTATGAAAGATACATTGCTGGAAAATATTGTGTAAGTTTTGAGCAATATCTTAAATATTATCGTGGTTTTTCTTTTAAAACAATTTATGAAAAATTAAAATAAAATGATGGCAACTTCAGTAAAAAGACCAAATAAACAACAATACACCATAGCAGAAACATTTGTTGGAGCTGGAGGTTCTCATTTAGGTTTTAAAAATAATGGGTTTAAAACTGTTTATGTGAATGAATGGGATAAGAATTGTATAGAAACTTTAAAACATAACAACCCTGAAATATTTGAAGAATCTATTGTAGATAATAAAGACATAAATGATATTGATTTCAAAAATCTATCTTCTGTCCTGAAAAATAAAGTAGATGTTTTGTTTGGAGGGATAGTTTGTAAAGGATTTAGTTTAGCTGGCGAGAAAAGTCCAATAGATGAAAGAAACTATTTATATGAGAAACAGCTAGACTTAGTAAAGTCCTTTAATCCAAAGATTAGCGTAATAGAGAATGTTCCAGCTCTTTTAAATGCGAAGATAGTAAAAAAAGATATTCCATCGGATATAAAACAAGAAATTTCTTCTGTTTGGAAAGAATTAGAGAAAATCAAGGGAATTAAGGCGGAAAAAAGAAAAAAAAATATAAGCACAAAAGAGGAAGATAAAAAATCAGAATTTCTAAGGGACAAAAAAAAGAAAATTTTAGAAAAGTTAGAACAAGAGAATCTTTTTGTTAGAGTGATTGATGATATAGTAAATAAGTATAATGAACTTGGGTATAAAGTATATTACGAAATATTAAACTCTTCTTGGTATGGTTCTTATACAGCAAGGGATAGAATAGTTATAATTGCCGTTAAAAACGAGATTAAAAAAGAGTATATTTTTCCTGAAATCACTCATTTCCAAGAAGGTTTAAGGAAGCCAAAAAATGTTCCTATATCAAATAAATATAAAAAGCTAAATACAATAAATGATGCTTTGTTGCAGATAAATTATCGTAATAAGAAGGACTTTGATAATCTTCCTATGCAACACTCACAAAAAACAATTGAGCGGTTTTCTTACATTCCTGAGGGTGGCAATATACAAGATGTCCTCCATAAAATGCCCAAGAATTTACATATAAGTAAATTCTATTCTAGGGGCTGCACAATGAGATTAGATAGAAATAAACCAAGTCCTACCTTAGTTCCCGGTCATAGCAATTTTCCAGTTCACCCATTTGAAAACAGAAGTATTACTGTTAGAGAGGCGGCTACAATTACAGGATTTCCTTTAGATTATAAATTTTTTGGAAGTCATTCTTCAAGATGTGAACAAGTGGGAAATGCCGTCCCTGTTCATCTTTCTAATGCAATTGCTAAATCTATAAAAACATTTTTGGACAGCCTATGATAGAGAGTGAGTTAAAATCAGTATTTATCGGATTCCGTTTGGAAAAGCTGGTTATAAAATTTATTTAAAAAACTTATGATTAAACTTATAAAAAAAATATTAGGTATTTGCGACCACAATTGGATAACTAGAAATTCTATTCCTGTTTTTACTTATACAATAAAAGAATGCCAATGCACCAAATGCGGAGCTTGGAAAAAATTTGAGGTTTAAATGATATACAAAAGAAAAAAAGGTAGCAAATACAAAAACATAAAAACCAAAGATGGTTTTGATTCAAAAAAAGAGCGGAAACGATATTTGGAACTTGAAATGTTGCAGAAAGCAGGAGTTATTAGATGTTTAGCAAAACAAGTTCCATTTGAGCTATTGCCAACATTCAAAGATAAGCAGGGTATAACAGAAAGGGGAATTAAGTATATAGCTGATTTTGTCTATTACGACAATGAAAAAAAGAGTTTTGTGATTGAAGATGTAAAAAGCCCATTTACTCGCAAACTATCAACTTATGTAATCAAGCGAAAGTTTGTTAAAAAAATTTATCCTGATTAT
>JALREU010000156.1 GCA_023256705.1 Rickettsiales bacterium | reverse complement strand
TATACATTGGTTCCAATCGACAGCATTCAAAATGCAATCAAAACCATTAATCTCTCAAAAACTGACGAAGATATCGATTTCTCAAAAAAAATGATCGTCGAAAAAAAAGCTTTATTGAGGCACAAAAAACTCGACCGGTTCCAAGAAAAAAATCAATATATCAAATTCTTTCAAGACCAGTCTAGTCAAGCCAGCAAAGGGGCATTAGAAAATGATCTAATTAATCCCAATACCAAAAAAAATTAGATGAGGCAAATATTTCTCCAAATTACCAAATATTTTACTTTATTTTATTTAGCATTTATTGCTAACAGCCCTTCATTTGCCAACGAAACATTTAAAAATTTACAACAAACTCAGTACTATTTTTTGATGGACGCCGATAACTCGGAGATTTTAATATCGCGAAATGCCGATGAAAGAATCTCCCCGTCCTCTATGACCAAGCTCATGACCGCATATGTTGTCTTCGATCAAATCAAAAAAGGGGCGGTTAATTTAAATAATCGATGCGTTATCGGTAAAGACGCTTGGCGAAAATCAGGTTCATCAATGTTTTTAAATTATGGTGATGTTGTGACAATCGAAGATCTAATCAAGGGACTCCTCGCGGTTTCGGCTAACGATGCCGCGATTGCTTTAGCAGAAACTACCGCTTCAGATTACAAAGGTTTTATTCAATTAATGAACATAAAAGCTCGAGAATTAAAAATGCAAAATTCACACTTTATGAATCCGCATGGACTTCATGAAGATGGCCACTATATGTCGCTTAGAGATCTTGCAACTCTTGCTGTTAGGCTATATGAAGACTTCCCTGAATATGCAAAATTTTTAAATATTCCCGAATTTACTTATCGCAATATAACTCAAAAAAACCGCAATCCATTAATTAAAGGAAATTACGATGGAACTTTAGGTGGCAAAACTGGTCATACAAATCAAGGTGGTTATGGAATCGTTGGAATTGTTAAAAGAGACAATCGCAGACTTGTTGCCGTTGTTAATAAAGCCAAAACCCCCAAAATTAGAGCGGGCGCCATAACCGAGTTATTTGATTACGGTTTTGAAAACTTTAAAAAAGTTAATATTTTTGAAAATAACGAAGTGGTTGCCGAAATTCCAACTTGGCTCGGCAACAAAAAATATGTTCAAGCCGTTATTAAAGAAAATATTAACTTCAATATCGCGCGCGAAAAATCTATTAGCGATATCAAGGTTAAGGCTAACTTTAAGAGTCCATTATTAGCACCAATTGAAAAAAATTCTAAAGTTGGGGTTTTAACGGTTGAAATTAAAGGCCTTAAAAAAATGCACTACGATTTATACTCCAAAGAAAAGATTGACAAGGTCGGATATATCAGAAAAATCAAAAGAATTTTAGAATATAAACTCTCCAAATTTATAAAAAAATAATCACTTAATCTATGGATATCAAAGGTCTGATGCGTCAAGCGCAACAAGTTCAAGAAAAAATGAAAAAAATTGAATTGGAACTCGCTAATAAAGAATATGAGGGATCTTCGGGTGGAGGAATGGTTAAAGTTATTATCAATGGCAGTGGTATTGCCAAAAAAATTAACATCGACCCAAGCCTTATTGCAAAAGATGAGATTGAAATCCTTGAAGATTTAATTGTCGCCTCCTTTAACGATGCCAAAAAGAAATCAGATGATAGCTCAAGCGATGCCATTAAAAGCGCAACCGCAGGCATTCCCCTTCCTCCGGGATTTAAAATATAAATCATGAAAATAAAACTATGCGGATTTAGTGAGCCCAACTCACTTGAATATGCGGTTAATCTTGGTTGTGACTTTGTTGGAGTAGTTTTTGTAAAAAACTCTATTCGATTCGTAGAACCAAAAAATTCTTCACCACTAAGCAGGATTTCTTCACAACACACGTCAAAAGTTGCCGTTGTTTCCAATCAAAATTTTGATGAACTTCTCGATATTTATAATAATTTTACACCAAATTTCTTTCAACTTCACGGCTCCGAAGACCCTCAATATATTTCAAAATTGAAAAATTTACTTCCAATGGTTGGAATAATCAAAGCCATATCAATCAACAATTCACAAGACTTAAATCAAGTCGAAATTTATCAAAATAACATCGATTATTTTCTTTTTGATAACAAAAACCCCGGAAGTGGTCAGACTTTTGATTGGGATTTTTTAAGCAAAATTAAAATCAATAAACCTTGGTTTTTATCAGGCGGAATCAATATTTCTAACCTAGAAACTGCAATAACTAAAACCACTACTCAAAATATCGACATTTCATCGGGGATTGAAGAACAGCGCGGAATAAAATCACAAAAATTAATCCGCGAAATATTGCATAAATTTAATCAAATAAAACGCGATCAAGAAATTTCTAAAATTGAATAATTCAAATTTTATTTATCTATATTGCAATTATCTATTAGACCCTTAAGATGCCTTCTATTCAAGCTTCTCTTAGGTTTTGTTTTTG
>JALREU010000155.1 GCA_023256705.1 Rickettsiales bacterium | reverse complement strand
GCGATTAGACCAAAACTTTTTACACTTCCAAGAGCAATTATAGCTCCAACGATTATAACCCCAGAAATAGCATTGGTTACCGACATTAATGGGGTGTGTAATGCGGGTGTTACTCTCCAAACCACAAAATAGCCAACAAAACAAGCTAAAATAAAAATACTAAAACCGAAAATAAATGGACTAACACCTCCGCTATTGGCAACTTGATAGCTTAATTGGGTGATTTTGGCAACTAGTTCGTCAGATTTGTTGGTAATTTCTTGAGTTAAATCAATAATTTCTTCGAGACTTGACATAAAATTTGAAGTTTAATTAAATTTGTTGGTGGGATTTTTGGCTTTTTTGGTTGGGGTGGCAGGATTCGAACCTACGGGTGGCGGTACCAAAAACCGCTGCCTTACCACTTGGCTACACCCCAAAACTTTAAAAAAGCCTAGTTAAAATTTTATTCTTCTTCTTAATTTAAGTCAAGTTCATAAAATTGCTAAAATGATATTTTTAATTTAATTTAATTTTTTACTTCATTAAATATTTGCTTTTTTGATATTTTTTTTAAATCATTAACAAAAATTAAATTTTATGAATTGCTTTAATAAAAAAATCAAAACCGCTTTTTCACTGATTGAAATTTCTATTGTGATTTTAATTATTGGTGTAGCAATTTCTGGAATTGTGTCGGGAATGTATTTGTTTTATGATTTTAAGTTAGGGCAGGCACAATCAATGACCGCAAAATCCCCAGTAATTTCTACTCCAAATCTTACGCTTTGGCTTGAAACTACTTCACCCAATAGCTTTGATGTGGAGAGGCCATTAAATAATGATAAAATTGCGATTTGGAAAGATATAAATCCGCAAAGAACTTTTAAAATTAATGTTTCGCAGTCGGATTCAACAAAGCAACCAACTTATATTGACAATGCTATCAACAATTTACCTGCATTAAAATTTGTAAACAATATTGAACTGCGAAGTGATAATCTTAATTTGAATGATTTTTTATCGAGTGATCAAGCCACAATTTTTCTAGTGCAAAGTAATTTTAGTGGTGATTTGACCACCACAACTATTTCTTGGGTGCCAACCTCAAATAACTCGGATAACGGTTCAGAAACTGCTAGAATAAGTGTATTTGCACAAACTTCTAATTTGGTTATATTTGATTATGGCGTTGCAGGAGGAGCTACAGCAAATCGGGTGGCAACATTAAATTTGAATAGCTTTAATGATAAAAATAAAATCATAAGTTTTTTAAAAAATTCAAATAATTCAGATATAAGAATTAATTATGATGAAACTGTTATTGCTAATTCTTCAGCTACTGCATCGGTTTCAGGCTCATTATCAGCACCCTTTATTATTGGAAAATTCAGGACTAATAGTGATTATTTCTTCAACGGCAATTTAGGTGAAATTATAATTTTTGATAGATCTTTAAATGAGGTTGAACGCAAAAAAATCGAAGATTATTTAGGTGAAAAATGGGGTATAAACATCACTAGAACAACTATATGAAATTACAAAAACTTTTTAAACATCCAAAGAATTTACGAAATGCTTTTAGCTTTATTGAAATCGCTGTGGTCATCTTGATAGTAGCCGTGACTTTAATTGGTGTGATGCAAGGCAAGGAGGTATATTTTAAAATGCGATTAAATTCCGCTCGAGCCTTAACAGAGCGTTCGCAAGTGCAAAATACCGAAAACTTGGCTTTGTGGTTGGAAACTACTTTGGAAGAGTCTTTATATTTAACATCTTCCAGTACTTCATCGCCAAGGGTTTTGAATGATAATCAGTCAATCGGTAGGTGGAATGATTTGAATTATGATAAAAATCTACAAAATCATTTATTGCAAGATACCAATGCAAATCGCCCAACATATAAAATGAATGGGATTAATGGTTTACCAGCTTTGTTATTTGATGGTGTTAATGATTTTATGCAAAATCAAAAAAAATATTTTGTAGATAATTTTGTGTTATTTATTGTTGGAACCCCTGGAAGAGCTTGTGTAAATCCTGCAAGTGGACATTTTGGAACTTCGGGTCAAAATTATTTAATTTATCCACAATTTGAAAATCCATCGGCTGGTTTTGGAGTTAGTGTCTGTAAAAATCAAATTGCTACCGTCGAACATTCGGTCAGCTACATGCCTTATCGAAATCTTCATACTGCATCAATTAATAATCCAGTATTAATTACCGTGGTTTATAATAATCGCACACCATCCTTATATGTTAATTCAAAATTTATTAGCACTGCAACTGCGAGCGCTTATCAAGTTATACCGGGTTTTAGTGTTGGTAGAGATTTTTTAACTACTGCTGAGTCTTTGTCCTACGGTTATTTTTCGGGCTTTGTTGGTGAAATAATTTATTATTCATCAGTTCTTAAAGATGATGATCGCAAAGTGATTGAGGCTTATTTAACTGAAAAATGGCAAATTAAATAGCCTCTTAGATCAGTTTATTCAACCATTTTCCAAAGTAATGCTTTAATCCAAATACGAAAGCGGTCAATATAGCTAAATACC
>JALREU010000154.1 GCA_023256705.1 Rickettsiales bacterium | reverse complement strand
GGCAGTTCTAAGGGTGGAGTTGTCGTTGGAATTTCAAAAATTTTTGGCAAACCAATTTATGCAATTGGCATTGGCGAAAAAATTGAGGATTTACAAGAATTTGATGCCAAGGAATATGCTCAAAAATTAGTAAATTAATTTTATATCAATTATTACCGACTATTATTTTGAGAACCATTTGATAAGAGATTCTCATGACTTAATCTTCTTAAACTCAAAAGAAAATTATCGTTTTGCACTTCACAAGACCAAGAGGTATCAGGATTTATATCAGAATCAATTGTTGGGCATTTGGTATAATTTTCAACTCAATTAAATTTCAATTTCTTTAAATTTTTATCTAAAAATTGTTTTAAAATAAAATTTTGAAATATTTAAGGATAGGATCGAGATAATCCTTCATTTTTAACTTTTTCAATATCCCGCACTGATGTTGAATTTAATGGAGCTTTTTCGCTTAAGGATGAAGATGTTGCTGAACAAGAGCTTGATGATTTTTCATTGCTTTTTGGACTTTGTAAAGTTTCATTTAAAGAATTTGGATCTGAATTGCCTGGAAAAAAAACTTCTTCGTTTAATTCAATTGCAAATGCCTGATCAGCTAGACCCATTTCATCATTAGCCTGACTCCCTGAATCTGAATTGTTTGTATTGGCAACATATTCGCCTTTTCCAAGATTTTTCATTTAAAAGTGAATTGCTTTGCCATATGCATCAAGCACAGCTTCATGCATCATTTCCGACATTGTTGGATGAGCAAAAATTGTGTGCATCAAATCTTCCTCGGTGAGTTCAGCTTGTTTAGCAATAACAAAACCCTGAATCATTTCGGTAACTTCAGCCCCAATTAAATGCGCACCCAAAAGTTCTCCAGTTTTTTCATCAAAAATAACTTTGATTAGCCCTTCTAATTCACCCATAGCAATGGCTTTACCATTGGCTAAATACGGGAAACGACCTACTTTAATTTTTTTACCCAATTCTTTGGCTTTCTTTTCAGTTAAGCCAATTGAAGCAATTTGTGGCATGGCATAAGTGCAACCAGGAACATTTTCCTTTTTAATTGGGTGAGCTTTTTTGCCATCATATTTACCAAGCTTACTAGCGATTTTTTCTGAAGCAATAATCCCTTCATGCGATGCCTTATGAGCGAGCCACGGCGCCCCAGCGACATCGCCGATGGCAAAAATATTTGGCTCGGAAGTTTCCATATAGCCATTGGTTTCGATGCGACCTTTTTCAACCCTAACTTTAGTTTTTTCTAAACCAAGATTTTCAACATTAGCAACAATGCCAACCGCCATTATAACTTTTTGAGCTTTAACTTCTTCAATTTTGCCAGCAATTTCTACTTTGGCAATCACTTCTTCTTTGGTCTTTGTTAAAGATTTTAGCGAAGCTGAGGTTAAAATTTTTATTCCTTGTTTTTCAAAAGACTTACGAGCTAATTTAGAAATTTCTTCATCTTCAACAGGCAAAATATTTTCTGCCATTTCAATTAACGTTACTTCGCTTCCCATATTACGATAGAATGAAGCGAATTCTGAGCCAATCGCTCCTGAACCAACAACAATAAGGGATTTTGGCAGGGCTTTTGCAGTCATCGCCTCGCGATAAGTCCAAATATTTTCGCCATCCGGCTCCATTCCTTGGATAATTCTGGCTCTAGCACCAGTTGCCACCACAAAATACGAAGCTTCAATTTGCTCCACTTCTTTTCCATCTTTAGTTACAGAAATTTTTTTGGCATCTAAAAATTTGGCAAATCCATCAAAAACTTCTACTTTATTTTTTTTCATCAAGCCTGAAATCCCTGTGCTTAAGCGCTTAGAAACCGCACGCGATCTTTCGATGATTTTGGTAAAATCATGCTGAATATTTTGTGCTGAAAAACCAAATTCAGGCAAATGATGCAACAAATGATTAATTTCCGATGAGCGCAATAATGCCTTAGTTGGAATACATCCCCAATTCAAACAGATTCCGCCTAAATGATTTGCCTCAATAATGGCAACTTTCAAACCTAATTGCGAAGCACGAATTGCCGAAACATATCCACCAGGACCAGCACCAATCACGCATAAATCAAATTTTTTTGTCATAATTTTTGATTAAATTTTTTGAAATCATATCAGTATTTTTTTTAACATTATCCCTGAAAATAATTTAAAATCAACCCCTTAAAAATCAAAATTTTAGAAATTTTTAGTAATTAAATTAAAAAATTATATGTATTTTTTTAAATGTAAAAAAAATATCAAAATTAACTCTTTTTTATTAAAATTTTTTAGCTAGAATAGTCAATATCCAAGCGGACGTGGCGAAATTGGCAGACGCACTAGACTTAGGATCTAGCGCCTCACGGCATGTGGGTTCAAGTCCCTCCGCCTGTGCCATTTTCATAAAAAATAATTTCAAACTAAATGAATAACGTCAATTATTAATGAGAACAATTGTAGAAAATCACCCTCTTGTTGGCAAAGTTGTTGACTTTGACTGGCGTAATGGTAAAGAGAAAGGTACTGAATACGATGCAAGCAACA
>JALREU010000153.1 GCA_023256705.1 Rickettsiales bacterium | reverse complement strand
AGGAATTAGATCGCTATTACATTTCAATGAAAATATCTTTGAAGTGCAATTCAAAACCTTTTGCTAAAACGATAATTTTGTCTTTTCTTTGCACCTTAATTCATGTTTTTATTTGTAATTATGGTGGAATTTACAACTTCATGGCAAATCAACAGGGTAATATTATTTCGGTAATATTTGATATTTTATTAAGTTCAGTTTTGATTGGACTTGCGTTGAGTTTATTATTATCGATAAATATTTTTTTCACTAAAATTTTGATTTTGGTGGCAAATTTTATTGCTTTAATTTATAGCTATTTTGTGGTGCATTTGGGTGTTATAATGAATGAACAAATCATTATTTCAGCTCTTTTTTATGGCGAGGGTAATGATGTTTCATCAGCTTTTGATTCATGGATATATCTTTATGTTTTACCTTTATTTTTCTTAACTAGCTGGTTAATTAGTTCATTGCAAAAAAAATTCAATTTAAATTCTGAATTTAAATTGAATAAAATTTTTATTTTGCATTATGCCCAAAATATTATCACCAAAATTACTTATAATTTAATTGCAATATTGTTATTTATGATATTGGTAAATACCAATTTATATATCACAATTTATAAACTTAAAACATTGAGTGAAGCCCTGATGCCATCATATTTATTTGCTCAATATAATGAGATAAAATTGATGTATAAAAGTTCAAAAAACATGAATTTGCAAGGTTATGAACATTACCAATTCCAAAATAATAGTAAAAATAAGGAGCCTTTATTAGTGGTCATTTTGATTGGAGAATCGCTTCGCTCAGACAGGCTTTCCATCAATGGATATTATCGAGAAACTACGCCAAATTTAAGTAATATTCCCAATTTGTTAAGCTTTAAAGATGTATTATCTTGTGCCACTTCAACTTCGGCATCCCTTCTTTGTATGCTCACTGATGAAAATCAAGATGAATGGATGATAAAATTTAGCCAATCAATACATCAAAAAAAATATTCAGTTGCTAAAATTTTTAAGGATTTAGGTTTTGAAATTACGGTGTTAAGTTCCGCCAATAAAGATTCGGGAATTTATATTTACAAGGATTTTCATGCCCCAGATAAAATTGTGATGGCCAGTGAATTACGTAAAAAATATTTGTCCAAATATAATGATTTTGGAGATATAATTTTACTTGAGGAGTTAAATACAAATATTTCTAAAGATTCAGTTTTCGTGCTTGGAACTAGAGGTAGTCACCGCGAATATTATAGTAATTATCCTCGAGAATTTGCGAAATATACTCCTGATTTAGGGCATTCAGCAGAGCAAATTCAAAATTCCTATGATAATACGGTGCTATATTTTGATAATTTTTTGAGTAAAATGATTGAAAAATTAAAAAATAATAATGCCATAATTTTTTATGCATCCGATCATGGCGAATCGCTTGGAGAAAATGAGGTATTTTTGCATGGAGCGCCAGTGGATAAGGCTCCAAAAGAGCAAAGAAATGTGCCAATGATAGTTTGGATGTCGGATAAATTCATTAATAATAATCCAAATGAATTTGCCAAAATTAAGAAAAATAATGAGCTAAATCGCCAAGGAAAGCTTTTAGTTAAACATGATCATTTCTTTCATACAATTTTAGGTTGCACAAAAATCAAATCACAAAATAATCTCTCTGATCAAAAATTAAATTTATGTAATTAATATTAAAGTTTTTTTGCAGTTTTTTTTAATTTAAAAAACCAGAAAAATATTAATGAAGTGAAAATTATTGCCGTTAAAGTAATAATCATGAAGTGGGAATTTTGTGGCACCATTAAAATTTCATCACCAAATTTTTCTATTAAATTACTTTTAATTTCCTCGTCACTTAAGCCGTCAGTAATCTTTTGGCGAATATATTGACGCAAGTCATGGGCAAATTTTGTATCAGAATTTTCAATAACCTGACCATTGCAAACCATACATTTAACAATTAAAAATAAATTCATGGCTCTGGCTTCAAGTGCTGGGTCGGTAAGACGATTTTCGGTAGATAAGGCGAGACTATTTTGGGTAAATAAAAATAATAAGAACAAAGCCTTATAAAAAATCTTCATCAATAATTCCTTCAAATATTTGATTATAATCGCCAATCATAAAAATATTTTTTCCATCAAATTCAATTTGTAAATTTCCACCTTTAAAGGCAATTGTGGTAATGTTGGTTTTAATTTTTTGTAGAGCAATTGCAGTGAAAGCTACTGCGCAGGCTCCAGATCCGCAGGCTAATGTTTCGCCAACTCCGCGTTCAAAAACTCGAACTTCAATTTTTGAATCATCGATAATTTTGGCAAATTCAACATTAGTTTTATTTGGAAAAATAAAGGTGTTAGCTTCAATTTTTGGAGCACTTTGAAAAAATATTTCATCGCTTGGAAGCTCAGAAACAAAGGTAACGCTATGAGGATTACCAATATCGCAATGATAAAAATTAAATCCTTCAAGATTTAGATTTTCTTTTAGCATTTTTGGCGAACCTAAATTGACTTTAATAATTTTATTTGAAACTTTTTTGGCATCTAAAATGCCAGCTTTGGTTTGAATTTTAATAAAATCCAAATTTGGGTTTTGT
>JALREU010000152.1 GCA_023256705.1 Rickettsiales bacterium | reverse complement strand
GAGCCACAACATTAAAGCGAATATTTTTTAAAGCATAGCTTGATGAAGCCGATTTGGCAAGGGCAACAATTGCACCTTTAGCACTGGCAATAGCTTCGTGATTGGCAAGTCCATGCATCGCAACTGCTGACGCCAATAAAACTACACTACCGCCATTTTTGAAATATTTACCAGCGCTTCGAACGCAGGCAAAGGCGGGTGCAATATTTGAATTCATTGTATGTTGGTATTCTTCAAAACTGGTGAGGTGAGCGGGTTTAAGTAAAACAGAACCGGCAAAGCAGGCGACGCCATCAATAGTGCCAAGCTCTTGGATTGCTTGTTCAAAAGTTTTGTCAACTTCACTGAAATTTGAGCAATCAAGAAGATTTCCGTTGCAATTAAATTTAGATTTGAGAGACTCTAATTTGTCGGAATTTCTGGCGGTGATAAAAATTTTATGATTATTTTCAACTAAATTTTTAGCTGTTAATTCGCCAATTTCGCTAGATGCGGATAGTATGAGATAATTTGCCATATTTTTTAATTTTAATTTTTTAACTATAATGAAACTTTTACATCAAAAAAGCAAATTTTTAATCACTGGTGCCACAGGTTTTATCGGTAAAAGATTAGTCGATGAATTATTGCAAGATGGTCATCAAATTTTTGCCTTGACTCGAAAAAAAAATTTAAAATCCGAAAATAAAAATTTGCAATATATTAATGATTTTGTCGATTTGGAATTTGATTTTGACATTATTATCAATTTGGCGGGAGCGCCGATTTCAGTGAATTGGAATGCTAAAAATCGCCAAGAAATTTACGATAGCAGAATTAAAATTACCAAAAAAATTGTTGAAAAAATTTTAGCCACCAAAACTCCGCCAAAATTATTTATTAGTGGTTCGGCAATTGGTTTTTATGGCACTTCAAGCTCAACTATTTTTAGTGAAAATTCTTCGCCAACTTCCCAAAATTTATTTTCACAAAATCTTTGCAAGGCTTGGGAAGGTGAAACGCAGAGAGTTTCAGATTTAACTCGAATTGTTTTACTTCGAACTTCAGTTGTAATCGGGCAGGGTGGTGGTATTATTAAAAAATTGACTCCGCCATTTAAAATGGGTTTGGGTGGTAATATTGGCGATGGTAAGCAAATTATGAGCTGGATTCATTTAGATGATGTAATTGGAATTATTAATTTGATAATTAATAACGCCACCATCAAAGGTGCCATTAATCTTTCTTCGCCAAATCCGTGCTCGAATGCAGAATTTTCTGGGGTTTTGGCGAAAAAATTTAATCGACCATGTTTTTTTCATATGCCAAAATTCGTAGTAAAAACTATTTTTGGCCAAATGGGCGAAGAATTGCTCTTATCCTCGCAAAAAATTGCTCCGCAAAAGGCTCAGGAAAACGGATATGATTTTAAATTTGTTAATATTGTTGATGCTATTGCAACATTGTAAATATTTAATCTATCGCCAAATCTCTTGAATAATTCGCAGGAACATAGATTGCTGAGGAGACAATATTTCTGGGGTGAAAAGAATGATCGTCACTTTTTATTTCATGCGTTTTCAATGCCGAAATACATCCAAAAAATGCCAAGCATGATGTGTATAAACTTTTTAAATTATCGCATAAATTTTGCGGTTGTTGATTTTCTAAAAATACTCCACTAGGTGTTAAAAAAATAGTTTCATGTGCCCTCGTTGATATATCTTGCGATGTTCTAGGGGTGTAATTTGAAAGCGATATTCGAGTAATTTCAAAAGAACTTTTTAATTCCTGATCGGTTAATAAATATTTAATTGTAAGTGAGCCATTCATTGTGGATTCTAACAAATCCTTATTATTTTGATTTTGCATTAGAACATAATCACGATTGATTTCGTCGAGAAAGTTACGGAATTGTTGATTTTTAAATAATGATTCATCGACCATTGAAGATTGCGAAAATTTAATTGCATCAAAAAACCTAACTAAGCCAAAAGAGGAAAGAAAGCAAAACTCATCGGAATTTAAGGAAATTTTATAAGAATCTTCTGGGCTTGAGATATTTTGTTGTGCTTTAAAAATTTCATTATAACTCAAAATTTCTTCAACTGAAATTTTAAATCCATAAAGATTTTCTGGATTTTTTAATTTCTTATAATTTGCTACTTTAATATTTGATGTTCCATAAAATTGATTTTTGGAATATTCAAATTCAAAATCAGGAAAATCTTGGGGTGGCACCCAATAATTAAAAAGCATTATTTTTAGTAATTTTGTGTCGGTTTCATTGAGAGTTTCGGTTTCTTTAAAATAATCATTCATTGCCTGATTTATCTCTTCGCAATTTAAGTCGCTGGCTAAGATTAATTGATTTAATTTAAAAAGATGCGAGCCTGAAATGTCTCTTTTATTATCTTTGTTAATTTTTTTTAAGTTAGAAATTTGTTTGGCAATTTCTATGGAAGAGCTTTGCACAGTGTTATCGGGAGTAATTTCTAGCATAATTTGATGTTTTTTAAAAATTTTACTACAAATTCTAAAAATCTATATAAATTTATAACATTTGACTAATAATTTATTAATTCTGTATTTTTTTATAAAAAATAATTTATATTTGTGGTCTTATTTTAAAATTTTTACTTGAACTTAAGAGCAAGTAAATTATCATCATTAATTAATTTTAAGCGATAAATTATCGTTC
>JALREU010000151.1 GCA_023256705.1 Rickettsiales bacterium | reverse complement strand
AAGAAATCTTACTCAATATTCCAAATTTGCCAAGCAATGATGTGCCAATTGGAATCGATGAAAATGATAATTTAGAAATTGAAAAATATGGAAAGCCAAGAGTTTTTGATTTTCAGCCAAAACCGCATGATGAAATCGGTGAGGCACTCAAAATGTTGGATTTTGAACAATCATCATTAATGTCGGGCGCAAGATTTTCTACATTAAGCGCAGATTTAGCCAGATTAGAGAGAGTTTTAGCAAATTTTATGCTAGATTTTGCTTTAGAAAATGGCTACACCGAAATTTCGCCACCAAATTTAGTAAAATCCGAAGCAATGAAATTTTCTGGGCAATTGCCTAAATTTTCAGAGGAAGCCTTTGTTACAACTGATGGCTACTGGCTAATCCCAACCTCCGAAGTCTCGCTAGTAAATTTAGTTGCCAAAAAAACTTTAACAAATTTAGATTTGCCAATTCGTTTCACCGCCCTCACCCCATGTTTTCGCCGAGAAGCCGGCTCTGCAGGTCGCGACACTCGAGGCATGATTCGCCAACATCAATTTAAAAAAGTTGAATTAGTATCCATCACTTCTCAAGAGCAGTCAAATCAAGAGCATGAAAGAATGACCAATATCGCTTGTCAAATTTTACAAAAACTTGAATTGCCTTATCGTAAAATTTTGTTATGCACTGGCGATATGGGATTTTGTTCACAAAAAACTTATGATATTGAGGTTTGGATGCCTTCACAAAATAAATATCGAGAAATTTCAAGCTGTTCAAATTGTGGCGATTTCCAAGCCAGAAGAGCTTCAATTAAATATAAAAACTCCGAAGGAAAAAATGTTTTTGCCCACACCTTAAACGGCTCTTCCCTTGCGGTTGGACGCACTTTAGTAGCTATTTTAGAAAATTATCAAAATTTTGATGGCTCAATCAAAATTCCAGAAATTTTGCAAATGCAAATGGGCAAAAAAATAATCACAAGATCTTGAATCATACTTAAATGATTAATTCGAAGATTTATCAAAATGGCTTTGGATTATTAAAAATATTAGAACAAATTTAATTCAAGCACCATCTTCAAATTTAAAGACATCCAATTGCTCAAGGTCATTTATATCTTGTGATGAGAGGCGTATGAATTGGTTGAAAAAATAAAAATCTTGCTTAACAAAAATTTTTATTTATAATTACCGCCCTAAAATTTCTAACTAAAAATTAAAACTATTTTTAAAATTATCTATGGCTAATACTAAATCTGCAAAAAAAGCTTTTCGCGCTAGCGAAAGAAAAAATATCGTTAACACCTCTAGAATCAATCGCATTCGTACCTTTATCAAAAAAGTTGATGGTGCCATCAAAACTGGTGACGAAGTCAAAGCTCGTGAAGCATTCAAAGCTCTTGAACCAGAAATTATGAAAGGTGTAACCAAAAAAGTTTTAAAACATAACACCGCTTCAAGAAAGCTATCAAGGCTTGCCAGTGCTATTCGCAAAATTAAAAAAGGTTAATTTTAAATTAACAAATTTTCATGTCAGCACTTAGCAAATTTCGCAAAATTTTTAGCAATACCAAAATTGATTTCATGTCAATTCATAATTTTGCTTTAATTTTTTCGATAATTTGCATCATCGGCTCAATTGCCTTAGTTTACTTCAAAGGTTTAAATTTTGGAATTGATTTTGCAGGTGGAGTTTTAATCGAAGCCCGCTTCAACGAGAAACCAGAAATCTCGAAAATCCGCGAACTTTTATCCAGCTCCATCAAAGATATACAAATTCAAGAAACTAAGGGGCAAGAAACTAAGGGGCAAGAAACCAAGGGGCAAGAAACCACACCCAATGAAAGTGAAAAACAAAATGGAAATTACGATATTTTAATTAGAATATCAAAAACCAGCGATGATCAATCGAGTCAAATCAAAAAAATTCAAGAGCTTCTCAATCAAAACTATCAAAATATTGAATATCGCAAGGTAGATTTTGTCGGACCTCAAGTGGGATCAGAACTTATTTTTAAAGGCTCGCTGGCACTAGCTTTATCATTCGTTTTTATAATGATTTACATTTGGATTCGTTTTGATTGGCAATTTGGTTTAGGCGGAATTTTTGCCCTAATTCACGATACTGCCTTAACCCTTGGTTTTTTTGCAATTACAGGCTTAGAATTTAATCTAACTTCAATTGCTTCAATTTTAACAATTATTGGCTATTCCATCAATGACTCGGTAGTTATTTACGATCGCATCCGTGAAAATTTAATTTTAAACCAAAAAATGGATTTAACACAGCTTATAAATTCCAGCACTAACTCGACATTGAGCAGAACCATCTTAACTTCAGGCACTACCCTAATTTCTTTATTGGCTTTAATTTTATTTGGTGGCGACATGCTTTTTAGTTTTAGTATGGCTACTTTTTTTGGAATTTTAGTCGGAACCTATTCTTCAATTTACATCTCCGCTCCAATCCTTCTATATTTCGACCCTCGTCAAAAAAAATCCAAGAAATAGTGCAAACACATTTTAAACAAGTGTCTTTTAATTTTTTATAAATTGATAAGTCTATAGCTTCTTTCTTAATATAAAATCTGCAAAACCTCATGATGATAGCAAGACAAGCATCGCAATCTGTTTTTTATTTAAACCTGTTTACCTTTCTTCCCTTGCTGCAGTCCTGGGAACATTATTTTTCTTGGCGTTGCAAGGTCGGACAAGAGAATATTGGAA